>CAXBBB010000294.1:0-4199 GCA_963973615.1 uncultured Rhodothermales bacterium
GGAGCCGGTCCGCATCGGTACGGCTCACGATCTACTCCGCGCCCTGCCCACCCTTAGGTGCGACGCCGGACTGTCCATCGCCGAGGGGTCAGGATCGCGAAACCGAGAGGGCTACGCGCCGACGTTGTTCGAGATGGCGGGCATTCCGTTCGTCGGCTCGGACGCGTTGACGATGTCCGTCTCGCTCGACAAAGCGTGGACGCACCGGATCGTGTCGGCGAGCGGCGTCCGCGTCCCCGACTGGCGCTCGTTCGACCATGCAGGCGCCATCGACCCGTACGACCTGCCCGCGTTTCCGCTCTTCGTCAAACCGCGCGGCGAAGGCTCGGCGATGGGTATCGCGCCGACAAGCAAAGCCCTAGATGTAGTCGAACTGCGAGCCGAAGTCGAACGCGTCACCCGGCTGTACCGGCAGCCCGCCCTAGTAGAGCAGTTCATTGGCGGAGCGGAGTTTACCGTCGGCGTCACCCACGACGGCGCACGGGTGCTTCCCGCCCTGCAGCGCGCCACGGACCGGGCGACCGGCATCGGCCTCCACGCTCTCGAAGCCCGAGGCAGCCGCTACGGACGCGACGGCGACCAACGCGCCTACGATCTACCGTCGGTTCTCACGCCCGGCCTCGAAGCCGAACTAGCTGATCAGACGCTTCGAGCCTTCCGCGCGCTTGGCTGCCGCGACTTTGCCCGGATGGACTTCCGAGTCGATGCAGGCGGCACGCCCTTCTTTCTCGAAGCCAACCCGCTTCCGACCTTCGCGCCTGACGGTACGTTCGCCATCGTCGCCGAACTGCTGAACCAGCCGTACGACGCGTTTCTCGGCGACGTACTCGGTCACGCGTTCGAGCGGGCGCTGTCGGCGACGCGGTGACAGATGTCAACTCTTGAAGAGTCGACATCTTTGCGGCTCTCGAACGCGTTGCAAACACCGTCTCCGATCTTCCATCATGCCCAACGTCTCTCCCACCTGCCCCTGCGGCCACGACAAGACGCATCCGCTCGTCCACCTCGTCGCATCCTACAGCGCGCTGGGCTGGCTGTGGCTGTTCGCAGGTGCGTCGAAGCAGCCCAAGTCTGCCGCGTACACGTGCCGACGCTGCAAAACCGTTCTCGAAGAAACGCGCGACCCTGCCATCCTCAGTTCTCTCCGCTAGTGCCGACGCCTTTCCCTACAACCCGACCGCCCTATCCCATCGATCCTGCCGACTGGGACGACTGGCGCTGGCACATGCGCAGCCGCATTCACGACGAGGCCGAGTTACGCCGCTACGTCACGCCGACGCCCGACGAACTCGCCGCCATCGAAGCGACGCGCGGCATCTTCCGGTGGAACGTCACGCCGCACTACGCGAGCCTGATCGACCCCAACGACCCCGACGACCCGATCCGCCGCCAGGTCGTCCCGACGATGGCCGAGATGCAGCCCGACATCGTCGGCGTCGAGGATCCGCTCGAAGAGGTGGCCCACAGTCCGGTCAAGAACCTGATCCACAACTACCGCGACCGCGTCGCCTTCTGCGTGACGGCCGAGTGCGCGATCTACTGCCGCTACTGCCTGCGCAAACGCATGGTCGGCGACGGCGAGATGATGATGCGCAAGAGCGAACTGCGCGACGCCCTAGCCTACCTGCGCGAGCACGACGAAATTCGCGACGTGCTTCTGACCGGCGGTGACCCGCTCACGATGGGCGACAAAGCGCTGGCGTGGCTCTTGGGCGAGCTGCGCGATATCCCACACATCGAAATCGTCCGCATTGGGTCGCGGATTCCGGTCAAACTGCCCCAACGCATCACGCCCGAACTGTGTGCGATCCTACGCGATCACCATCCCGTCTGGCTCAACACCCACTTCAACCACCCCCGCGAACTGTCCGCCGAATCCGCGACGGCACTCGACCGGCTATTGGGTGCGGGCGTGCCCGTCGGCAACCAGACCGTCCTACTCCGGGGCATCAACGACGACGAGCCGACCCTCCGCGCCCTGCTCAACGGATTGGTCCGCCTGCGCGTGCGTCCGTATTACCTGTATCAGGCCCAACTCATCGGCGGAACGGCACACCTCCGCACGTCGATTGAACGCGGCATGCGCCTGATGCAGGAGTTGCAAGGCACGACGACCGGCTTCGCGATCCCGCGCTACGTGCTCGACACGCCGTTCGGCAAAGTCCCGCTCGACGGAAGCTACGTGATGGGCCGAGCCGGAGAGCGCGTCGTCATGCGGACCACGCGCGGTGAGATCTGGGCCGAACCCAACCCGCTTCCCGCCGGGGAAGGCGAGACGTATCGTCTGCCTCAGATCGACCTTCCCGAAAACGCCCACACGCTCCCCGCAGGAGCGCCAACGTTCGTGCCGCAGCCGTACGAGCCGGAGGTTGCGTGACGCGGTGGATCGTAATCACCGGGTGCCTGCTGATCGCCTGGGCGGATGCCACCGCCCAACCCGCGCCCGCCGCCCAACCCGTAGGAGCGAGACTGGTCTCGCCCGCATTGTCCACCGTCAGTTGGTCGGGCGAGACAAGTCTCGCCCCTACGTGGAATGTTGATCAGGCGTGGGTGATGGCCGACACCGTCCGACGCGACCCAGACGTAGCACTGCGACGCTCGCTGCTGGCGCCGGGTTGGGGACAGATCTACAACGGCGACGCCTACAAGCTACCCTTCGTTTGGAGCGGGCTGGCGGCATTTGGCGGCCTGGCGATCTACAACGAGCGCGAGTACCGGCGCATGCAGCGCGTCGTCCGCTTCGCCGAATTTCCTGAACGCTACCCCGAACATGCAGACGATGCGGCCGAGTACCAACCGTTTATCGCCGCCGGACGTACCGCCCCGCTGATCGACTTGCGCGATTCTTTTCGGCGCTCGCGTGACCTTTCCGTCGTTCGCCTCGGCTTATGGTATGCCCTCACCGCCGTCGACGCGTACGTGAGCGCACACCTGTCGGACTTCGACGCCGACCCCGACTTCCGCTTCACCCTCGCCCCGACGCCCGACGCTCTCCACTTGAACGTCGTCTACCGGTTCTGATCACGCCTCCTTTATGGCTCGACTGCTGTACGCCCTGAGCGGACAAGGCCGCGGGCACGCCTCGCGCGTGCGGGCGATGGCGGGCGCACTGCGCGCACGCGGCCACACCGTCCGTCTCGCGTGCGGAGGCGACAATGCGAACCGCTTCGAGGCTGACGGTGAACCTGTCCTACGACTTCCGACGCTCGAACAAGTTATCCGGCGCAATGGCGTGTCGATGACGCGCACGTTCGCCCGCAACCTCCCGCGCGTGTTGTCGGCGCCACTCACGATCGACCGCATCGAACGCGCGCTCAAAGACTGGCAACCCGACGCCGTCGTCACCGATTTTGAGCCATTCGTTCCACGCGCTGCGCGGCGCCTGGACATTCCCGTCGTCTCGGTCGATCATCAGCACCTGCTCACGCACACCGACTGGCAGGCCGACCTGACGGCGTCGCCGAACGCCCGGTTCATCCGATTCGTAATCGAGGCTATGATTCCCGACGCCGACGCCACGGTCGTCACCTCCTTCTTCTTCCCTCCGGCCACGCGCAACGCCACATTCGTCGCACCGATTCTCGCCGACGATGTACTGCGCCTCAAGCCGACACAGGACGGCCCGCTGCTCGTCTACGTCAACTCGTCGGACGGCATGGAAGAAATGACGCGCGCCCTCGACACCCTCGACGTTCCGGTCGTCGCCTACGGACTCCCCCACCTCGACGGTAGCCGCGTCGTCCACCGCACCCCTTCTCGGTCTGGATTCCTGGCCGACCTCGAACACGCTCGGGGCGTCGTCTGCACAGCAGGATTCACGCTTCTGGCCGAGTGCCGCCACCTTGGAAAGCCTGTCCTCGCGATGCCCAACGGCGGCGTCTTCGAGCAGACACTCAACGCGGTTCATGCCCATCGGCAAGGCTGGGCACACGTTGCCAAGGGATCGGTCCCCAATACGAACGAGCTAAGCGCTTTTCTGGACTTCGCTGCCTCTCCGCAACGACGCGACATAAATGCGCGTACGGGTACCCCCGATGCGGTCCACGCCGTCGAACGCCTGCTCCCCCACTCGACCCTTCTGCCGGACCGCATTTCGCGGCCGCCCGCGACTTCTCACGTTGCGAATCCACTCTACGCACCGCTCACGGTCGCTGCTGCCTGATTTCATCCCATCGATATGTCTATCCCCAACTTGCTCG
>CAXBBB010000295.1:0-4199 GCA_963973615.1 uncultured Rhodothermales bacterium
AACGGCTAAAGGGATTGACACAGAGAATCCCGTTCGCGTGATCCGGGCACTGGAAGTCTACGAGTCGACTGGAAGGCCACTCTCCTACTGGCATACCGTCCCACGCACACCCTCTCACTTCGGGTATGCCGTCGTGCGGTTGGAGGCGCCCTCCGATTGGCTTTCGAGTCGTATCTCCCGGCGGAGCGACGAGATGATCGCTTCGGGATTGCTAGACGAGACGGCTCATCTAGCGCACCACGCAGATTCCGTACGAACGGTGATCGGGTACCGGGAAGCACTCGACGTGTTGGCAGGCGAACTCCCCCGCTCTGCTCTCGGAGATCGCATCGCTATCGCCACACGTCAGTATGCGCGTCGGCAGCGGAGATACTTCGGTAAGGCGTTTCCCGATGCCGTCGCTCTCGACGCATCGACGCAGGCCGACATCAGCCACTTGAACGCGGCACTCGTCGAAGCCAGGCAGAGAGCGCTGCAACGATCAGCGCTCCGATCCACGTGATAGAAATACCCCACCAATAGAGTTCATCGCCCCAAACGTAGCGCGAGTATGTCGTCAGACTCAGTAGACTCCACGCGGGCATCCAGACCGGTATCGGACGCATGATCGGCACCAATGCCAGCAGACCCAGCCCATACCACGGGTGGACGGTCGCGCTACAGGCGAAGTAGAGCGCGACGATCCAGAACGTGGCTCGGACGGGTTGAGTGCGATAGCCGTACCCAATCACCAGAGCACCCGCCGCGAATAGGGCTAGTAATACCCGCGAGGCATGCGGGCCGAGCGTCGGAATCCACTCCCACAGCGCAGCTTTGAGGACGATGTAGGGGCCGCCATTGAACTCCAGGTAAGCGCCAAACAGACGAACCGACTCTAACCCATTGAGAATCGTTTCAGGGCTCAGGTAGGCAGCAGACAGGAAGAGCAGCGTGCCGATGGAGATCGCCCAAGCACGCCACGTTCGGGCGAACAAGGGCAACAGGATCAACGGATACAGCTTAACGAGCGCTGCAACAGCGATGCCGATGCCCGCCAAAGTAGCTGTGTGCGTTCGACGGAGGAGCCAGACTGCTCCGAGCAAGGCAGGCACCAGTAGCGCTTCCGAATGCGCCTGACCCACCGCCTCAATCCAACTCACTGGGTGGAGCAAATACATCAGCGCGCCCCCACCCCCGACAAGTCGAATCAGAAGCCACGCCGTCAGGAACTCGCCACCCAAGCATACCAGTTTCCAAGCATACCACGCGACGCGCCAGTCGCTCGACCACACAGCCGATAGTGCGAATGCTGCTTGCAAAACGGGTGGGTAGACACTGAAGAAGGTCGGCGAGTTCATTCGTTCGAGTAGCTCACTCGGCCCCAGATCGCTGGCCTGTTCCGGAGTAAACGCAAACGGACTAACGCCGCTAGCCTGGACGTATCCGTCCCAGAGGTACCGATACCCATCGTCCGAAAGCGAGGGCGGAGCGGCAAATGCGAGCAGCCGAACCGCAAACGCGAGCAGTACGACCGTCCGAATGGAGGGTGCTAGTCTATACAGCCGCCATCCTGCAAACGCACAGACGGCAGAACCGACCAGGAGCCACGCCAGCAGTGCTCGGTCCCAAAGGGCAAGGGCAACCGGGAGCGCGCCGATCAGGTAGACGATGCTCCAACGCCCAACAGCCGTCACGCGGGGTGAAACTCGGCGGCGACGCGCCGGCCTCGATCTTCGTGTGTGACCTTTTGCGCAAGCGCGTCGATAAGGAAGAGACCGCGCCCTCCTTCGGCAAAGGGATCGTCGGGTAGGCTCGACTCAGGAAGCGAGTCGAAGCCCGCCCCGGTGTCCGTAACGCGGATGGCGATGCCTTGGTCGTCGAGGCCCCACGCTTCAAGCGTCACGTGCTGGCTCGCGTCGTACGCGCAGCTGTGTTCGACCGAGTTTGAAAACAGCTCGGTAGCAATGAGGTGCGCCCTGTCGCGCACATCCTCGTCAGCCGACATAGTCGCCAGCGCTGCCTCGATGTCGTCGGCCACTTGGGATTGTAGGTCAAGCGTCGCGGCGTACGTCTGGGCGAAAGCAAATGGATTCATGGGATCAGAGCAGAGCAGCTTTGACGATTCGGCTCTCTCCATCCGCCGATACGATGCGCACAAGATAGATACCCGGTGGTACACGCTCGCCGTTGCGATCCGTCAGGTCCCACCGCACGCCTCCAAGCGACGACACAGCCTCGAATCGGGTCACAAAGGCCCCTGTGGGCGACAAGATCGTGACCTCGGATCGGGCGGGCAGGCGGGCGATCATGAGTCCCTCCAGGTCGCGATTGCGCCGGATCGGGTTGGGAAAGACGTACGCATCGGCGAGCGACGCAGCCGGTGCTCCGATCGTAACGACGGCTCCTTCTTGTGCCAATAACGCACCTGACTGCGCCCGAACGCCTACCGTCGTAATCGTAACGACGAAACCGATTCCCGCGCGGGGTGCGTCGCTAAGGCTCAGCAAAACGACGGACGGATCGGTGAGGTCTACCTGCGCTTGTGCGATGCGGCCCGAGGGTGCGAGGGTGTAGGCACCCGGATCTTGCGCACTTGCGGCATCGACGGGTTCGGAGAACGTGAGGCGAACCTGGTCGTCCGAGATTGATTCCGCGCGTGCTATGATCAGAGTTCGCAGGTTTTGGGGAGCCGCTGGAATGGCGATTACGAGGGTACCTAGCGGAGCACCGCCTTCATCTCGCACCCCAGTCAATTCTACTTGTGAACCAGCCGCCACCGATGATCCAAAGGTCAGCAGCACGCCGCGCGCGTCGGCGAGTAGCTGCACCGTCGCTGGCGAGCCGTCCACTACGGCTGTCGCCTGCTCCACATTCACAGGGAGCGTGAACCGCACACGAAGTTGCCGCTCGTCCAGCCGCTCTGCTTCTGTCATAGCGGCGAGAATGCGCGGTATGACGATGGAAGGCGGTGAAAAGGCCGAAGCAACACCCCTGTATATCGCGCGCACGCGGTACGTCTGCGCCTTTGCAGTCGACACCACCAACGTATCGACGCTTCCGCCAGATGCAAAACGATGGATTGAGTCGCCCTCCCCCGTCCACACCTCGACGCTATCAGCGCCGACTGCTCTCCATGCCAATTGGACGCGGTCGACGCCCAGCGGGTAGGCGGTCGACACGACGGGCGGACTCGTAGCCGGATTGGTGCGCAGGGTCAGGATGCCGTCGGTCGTGGAAACCAGCACCTCGTCTATCCCGTCTCCGTCGAAATCGTGCGCTGACAGTGCCGGCGAGAGTACACGTGGGTCACCAGGCCGATCGCCCAACGTCCACCGTAGCGCCAGGCCGTCGGGAGTGTGCGAGAACACATACAGGAAGGGCTCCTGGGCGATCAGAACTTCGTCTGCACCGTCGCCGTCGAGGTCGGTCGTCAACGCCGACGCATTCGCAAGCAGCGGGCCGACGAGAGCAACCTGGGCGGTGCGCGCTCGCCCGTCGCGATGGAGGGAAACGTAGGCGGACTGCGGCTCGCGCTCATTGTCTATTGCACGAGGGCCAGTCCACGTCTGGCGAACAGAAATCAAGTCATCATCGCCATCACCATCCAGATCACCAACCGCCATTCGGGCACGCTGAGCGTAATCGGACTGTGGTTCTACCCAAAGAGGTCGTAGGGTCGAACCGTCGTAGGCAAACGAGAACAAGTCGGCCTCGGCATCCAAGCTGACGGCTTGAAATACGCCGCTGAACGTGCCAAACGCCAGACGCGGATCAGACATCAGGTTGTCGGAGATCTCACTCGTTCCCTGCGGCGTCGGATTATCCAGTTTGGCTCCGCGCCTGAACGCCGTGCCGTCGAACGACGTGATCTGCCACGCCGTATCGGACCGGCCGATGAGTTCGCTCCGGCCATCGCCATCCAGATCGACGATGGCGGCTCCGAGAAACGCGCTACGTCCAGCACGCGACGTGTCGCGCCTCAGTCCCGTCGTGTCTTGGAAAAGCGCGCGAATGGGGTAGCCGCCGTCGCCGGACGCCCCGAGTAGGAGTGTTGCCCCGGAAATCTGAGTCAGCAGGTCGAGCGATCCGTCGCCATCAGCGTCGCCCCAATCGCGGGGAAGCACGTTCGCGATTAGTTTGACCCCTTGCGTCGCCTCGCCGCCGCTCAGATCCGCGATGACGAGTGTGTCGCCGATGGCTTCGTTTTGTAATACGTTCAG
>CAXBBB010000296.1:0-4197 GCA_963973615.1 uncultured Rhodothermales bacterium
GAGCGATTGTGGCGCGCCCCGATGCGGGGTTGGGGGCGATGCGAAAGGTCGCGGCGCCGAGTCGAAGGCGATCGTCAACGCCGACGCTGATCGCCTCTGTCGTGCGGAGCAGTCCCGTCGGTGTCGACAGGAAAACAGAGATGTCCCGCCCGTTGACCATCGATGCTCCGCTGAGACTATGGAAGACGCATTTTTCGAGGTAGCCTGAGCACGGCTCCGGTTTGCGCGACGCGTAAATCTGCTCCAATGTGTCTGCGAAACTAGGACGCCACACCGCGCGGTCTGTAACGAGCCAGGAGTTAACCTGAGGGATGAACCGGCTGCCGCTCGGTTCGACGGAGTCGGGCAATACGTCTCCCCCTCGTGCTCCACCCAAGAACACGGTACGACCAGCCAATATGCTGAGCGCGACAAAATCGCCGCCGAGAAACACTTCCACGGCATGTACTGGCCCGAAAGGAGTGGTATCGTACTCTTGAAACAGTATCGCACCGTCCGTGAGAAACACTCCGTCGTCCGTACCCACGCGTACGCCCCATGAGCGATCATCGTATAGGGAGCGTATCGGAGTGTCGAGCACGATATCGAACGTCTTTCCTTGGTCGGTCGACTGTGAGAGGCCGTCCTCGCTTCCAAGGAACAGCGTCGTGTCGTTGGGGGCGGCGACGAAGATCGGGAGCGTCGAGAAGTTGATCGCCGATTCCCATTCACCGTCTATTTTCGATTGGACGAATAAGCTGGGCCAGTATAACGCCGACGCAGACGCGTAGATCACGCCCCACGGCGTGCGCGTCAGATCGAAAACAAGGTCAGCGCGGGGGGGAGCCGTCGCCGAAACCTGCGTCCACACGGCAGAGCAACCCATGCCCGTGCAGTCCTCTTCGAGTTGCCAGACGGCGCGATCCGTGAGAGCGAGCACGTCGTCGCCATCGTTGACGACCAAACGGACGCGCGCCTGCCCGAAGCCAATGGGCTGGATCGCTCCGTCGCTCGCAGCGATGCGGACCGGAACGCCGGGATCGTCACAGAGCGGTGGGCTGTCGAGCGTCTCCTCGCAAAGCGCCGTTCCGCTCACGAACAAGTCGCCCGAGCCGATGAGCGACGTGATCGGGGCGGTACCTCCGAGTTCGGTCCTCTGCTCGATTGCGACACCCGAAGGCGCCTGTCCATACCGGATGACGCGCCCCCGACCGCCGACATACCACACGCCGGGCCCCTGCACGAGAAGCGCGCTCGCTTCCATCTTGTCGTACGTCCAACCGCCCGTCTGCCCGGTTTCAATCGGACGCCGGTGCAGTCCTCCGACTCTGGTACCGCTGATCGACTCGCCGTGGGTGGCGAAAAACACTTGCGCGCCGGCGGCGTCGAGCCCGCCGAAGAACCCCGTGATCAGGTCATCGCTCGTCGAAAGCTGCATCCACTCACCCGCTTCCCATCGGTAGATCAGGTGGCGGTTGGGGTAGCCGAACGGCGTGAATCCCAATCCGGCGGAGTAGTACACGCGCCCATCCTGCGCGCGGACGGCAGGCGATGCGGCTTCACTACCTAATGACCGCCACGAAGCGCCGTTGTCAGACGATTGGTAGATCGTGCGCTGCCACTGCCCAGTCAGCGGGCCGGTTGCGACGAGCGTCGTGTCGTCCGCCCTCGCGACGGAGTGCAATGCGGAAGGTCCAGCGACTACGAACGTCCAGGTCGCGCCATCGTCGGTCGAGCGATAGACGCCAGCGTCTGTTGCGGCGAGCGTTTCGCCGGGGGCGTTCGAGAAACCGTTGACGTCTGAGAGATCGACAGTCGCCCACGTGTCGCCACTGTCAGCGGACCGACCCATACGTCCGATCTCGTCGACGACGAGGAGTACGCCGTTACCGGTTTCGTGCATGACAGGCAGCAGACCACCGGGTGGTCCGTCGACAGTCTCCCACGTGATCGGCTGCGCCGAGAGTGGCGCGGCGAGTAAGGCGAACAGAACCAGGAGTCTCATCGGGGTGGAGATATGTCTGTTCTAATCTCCAACCGCAACAACGACTTTCCAACTGTGTGCGTGAGTACGAAACGCTCTGCAGTATCGCATCCTGATCCGAACTCTCCCACCCTCAAACCAGACTCAAAAACCTGCGAACGCCCAGAGCAAAATGATGCCTCCGATGACGGCTGCAACCGTCGCCGTGATGCCGACGGCGCGCGACCGCAGCCATCCGCCTAAGGCGACAGCGATCAGCAGGGCGAAGGTGCCGATGAATAGGCACAGCACACTCACCGTGCGGGGCGTCTGTCCAGCGGCAATCTCCTGGTATCCAGCGGGAGCAGCAGGATGCAGGCCTGTGGCGATGAACGCGGTCACTACTGCAGCGCAGACAAGAGCGACGGCGGCGACGGCTGTGCATCCCGTCGTCCAGTTGATCAGCTTACCGGTGCGCCCCGGCGTCAGCAGTGTCGCGAAGAACGCCGCAGCAAAACCACCCAGGAGCGCGCTAATGAACGAGATGCGTGTCGCCAGTTCGGCGAGGTAAGCCGGGTCGAGGGGGATGATCATCGCTAGCCGCCGGTCACGAGGCGGACGATGTCGTTGCCGAAGATGAAGACCATGAACACCAGCAGGAGCACCATGCCGACCTGCTGGAGCGCCATCCGCACCTTGAGCGACGGCTCGCGCCGTGTGATGCCTTCGTAGATCAGAAAGACCAGGTGTCCACCGTCGAGCGCGGGAATCGGTAGGATGTTGAGGATAGCGAGCGTGATCGAGAGCATCGCTACGAGTGCCCAGTACCGGTCCCAACCCAACCGAGCCGCATCGCGGGCGACTTTGGCCACCATGACCGGACCACCCAGATTCTCGCGCAGGTTGTCGCGCCCCGAGAACACACGCCCCAGGTTGCCCGCGATACCCGCCGTCTGAGCGCCGACCTCGTTCCACCCTGCGCCGATGGACTCAAAGAACCCATACTGCTCATATTCGACCTGATACTGCGCCACCAACGGCGCGACGGTCACGCCGAGCACGAGCGACGAGTCAACCATCTGCGGCCGAAGACGCGTCGTGTAGACGGCAGCATCGCCCTGATCGCGGACGAGCTGGGCCGGGCTGTCGGCGGTGGGCACACTGAGACTATCGGGACGCACAAACTCGACCTCGATTTCCTGCCCTCCCGTTGCCTGAACGGCGCCCGAGAGTTCGCTCCAAAACGCGATGGGCTGATTGCCGACACGCGTGATGCGATCCCCGACCTGCAGTCCAGCCGAATCGGCAGGCAGACTACCGGACACATCGCCGACGATGGCTTTGTAGATATCGATGCCCAGATCGCCGTCGCTGCGCGTGAGTTGCGTCATGATGTCGCGCGGGCCGTCGAGCGTCACCATCTGACCGTCGCGCTCGACCGTGATCGTTAGCGGGTCGGCCAGGACCATGCGCTCGCGGTAGTCGGAAAAGCGTTCGAGCGGCTCACCACCGATGGAGACGAGGCGATCGCCGGTGCGCAGCCCGATGTCGTGGCCGAGCGAGTTGTCGAACACGTGTATCGCGTCGACGCTGGATGCGGGCAGGTATTCCTCGCCGTACGTGCCTTTCAGGACGGCGAAGATGAACCACGCCAGCACCATGTTGAAAATGACACCCGCCGTGATGACGATGATGCGCTGCCACACGGGTTTGGCTCGAAACTCCCACGGCTGCGGCTCCTGGGCCAGTCCCTCGGTGTCCATGCTCTCGTCGACCATGCCCAAGATCTTGACGTAGCCCCCTAGCGGCGTAGCACCGATGACGTACTCGGTGTCGCCGATCTGCTTGCCGAACAGCTTGGGCGGGAAGCCGATAGAGAAGCGCTCGACGCGCATGCCGAACAGCTTTGCGGCCAGAAAGTGGCCCATCTCGTGGACGAACACGAGAATCGTGATCGCCAGGATGATGTAGCCGATGTACGGCAGGAAGTTGACGATGGCGTCCATGCGGCGGATGCGGGTAGGTCAGGCGCTAGAAAGCTTTCAAGCTACGGCGCGGGCGAGAGAGCGTGAGGGAATGTGAGGTGAGAACGGGACCCTGCATCGCCAGATTGCATCACGACGTCTACCCGAGGTAGCTGCGATGAGTGGAGGCGAGGACGTGCGCGTTCACCCACGCATCCGCGCGCACACCCCCGTCGCCAATCGACGCGCCTGGGCATCCGCGTCCAAGACCGCGTCCAGCGTATCGGCGGG
>CAXBBB010000297.1:0-4176 GCA_963973615.1 uncultured Rhodothermales bacterium
CGTGAGCGAGGAGAAGGTCGACGAGCAGTCGCCCGACGCCGGAGCCGCCAACTCGACGGTCCGCAACTACGAACTTAGCCGCACGCGCCAACGCGTCGAGAAGTCCACCGGGGAGATCAAGTACCTGACCGTCTCCGTCATCCTCAACCAAAAGCAAGTCGTTGACGGACCGGCTAACGGGCAGGAAGGCGCCACCCTCACGCCTACTCCCTATGAGCCGGGAGAGGTTGAGGACATCACCGCGTTGGTCCAGAACGCCGTCGGCTTCCAGCCCGACCGAGGCGACCGCTTCGCGCTGCACCAGACTCGTTTCGACACGTCAGTCGACGATGCGGTCGAGCAGGAGATGCTGACGATGGAGCGGCAGCAGCAGACGCAGATCTACATCCGCTACGGATTGTTGGCGTTGGCGCTCGGCGTCGTCGCCTGGCTGCTCTGGTCGACGACGAAGCGGCTGACCGCGCCGGTCCGGGTCGAAGCAAAGGAAATCAATCCGAAGAAGCAGCTGTCAAGAGCATCGGTGGGGCCAAACGGCGCGCTCGTACCCACAAACGACGACGAGGAGAACGGACTGGTGATCGTCGACGACATGTATACGTCGAAGCTCTCGCCCGAGGCCAAGGCGCGCCTGAAAGCCAAACACCAGATGTTTGAGGAGATCCAGCAGCACGCCGTAGAAGTGCCCGAAGAGGCCGCCGACCTGATCCGCTCGTGGCTGGTCGAAGATGTCGAAAACGGCAACGTGAAACTGCGCGTCCCAGCAGGCGGAGAAACCGCCGTCGGCGTCTCCTGATTGCCCAATACCCATCCCAATGCCCGATCAACTGACAACCGCTGACACGCAGCAGGCCGAAAACGCGGCTGCTGTGATGGCGGTCACCGAGAACGTCAAGCTTGCCGCTCGCAACGCTGCAGCCGACCTGACCGGCGCGCAAAAATCAGCGGTTCTGCTGATCGCGCTAGGCGTCGAGGGCGCAACGGCGGTCCTACGCAAACTGCACGACGAAGAGGTCGAGCGCATCTCGGTCGAGATCGCGCGCTTCCGCAACGTATCGGGAGACGTCGTAGAGGCGGTCCTGATGGAGTATCGGGACATGAAGATGGCCCAGAACTACATCGCCCAAGGCGGAAGCACCTTCGCTCGTGAAGTGCTCGTGGCCGCGCTCGGCGACCGGCGTGCCGAGGAGATCATGATGCGCGTCGAGGCAGCAATGGAGGTGTCGGCGTTCCACCTCTTGCAGACCGTCGAGACGAGCCAACTCACCAACTTCCTCACCTACGAGCATCCGCAAACGGCAGCGCTCATCCTGGCGCACCTCAACAGCCGCAAGGCCGCCGACATCATCGCCGGGTTCAGCGCCGAGATGCAGTCCGAAGTGATGGTCCGGCTCGCGACGATGAACAAAACGGCGCCCGAACTGCTGTGCGATATCGAAGGGGTCATCCGAGGTCAGATCGGTAGCCTGTTCGGGACCGAGCTATCGACGGCCGGTGGCATCGACAAGGTCGCCGACATCCTGAACAACATCAGCCGGGCCGCCGAGCGCTCGATCATGGACGGCATCCGCGATAACGAACCCGAACTGGCGGCCAGCATCAAGAACCTGATGTTCACGTTCGACGACCTGGTTGGCATATCGGGCCGCGACATGCAGCGCTTGCTGATGGACGTCGATCAGAAAGACCTGGCGCTGGCGATGAAGGCAGCGGGCGAGGATCTCAAACAGAAGGTGTTCGGCAACGTGTCCGAGCGCGTGGCAGAAGCGCTCAAGGAAGAAATCGAACTGCTTGGGCCAGTACGGGTCTCCGACGTAGACGACGCGCAGAAAAACATCCTCGCCAAAGCGCAGCAATTGGAGGAAGAGGAAGAGATCACACTCGGACGCAGCGGCGGCTCGACCGACGAATTGCTCTAAACGATGGACACGTCAGCCATTCGCACCCGCATCATCCGGGGGGCTTCCACGACCCCGCAGGCCGAGACGCATGTGCGTCTACCGGGGGTCGTCCGAGGTACTAACGCACCACCTACCGAAGTCCACGCCCAACGCCTGACGCGCATCGTCCGCGCCCAGGACGCGCGCCTATCGGCTCGCCCCGCCCGCATCGCCGACCTGACGGGCGAAGTCGCTCACGCACTGCCCAGCGTCCCAGACGAAGTCGACGTAGGCGACCTCCACGCGCCATCCACCGACCTGGCTTTTGAGGCTGGAATCGACACTGCGCCTGCCGCCCCACCGCCGCCGGTCGATATCGAGGCGTTGCGCGAGGAGATCGCAGCGGAGTGGCGCGAGCGCATGGACGAAGAGGTCGAAAAGGCGCGCGACGATGGCTACCGCCAGGGCCACTCCGACACGCTTCGTACGCATCAGCGCAAGTTCGAGCAGGACCGTGCAACTCTGTCCGCCGACGTAGCGGCCCTTGCTGCTGCTCGCTCCAAGTTGCTCACCGACAGCGAAGAACTCGCAGCCCGCCTCGCCTTCGACGTAGCCGAGTCGATCCTGGGCGCGGCAGTCCCCGACGCCGCACGGCGCGCGTCGATGGGCGCGCTGAATCAGGCACTCGACCAGATCGCCGCCGACCAGACCATCGTCGCCACCCTTCACCCCGTCGACCTGCTGCGACTGAGCGAAAACGGCCTGTCCGACGAGATGCAGGCTGCCCACTCAGGCCTCAAACTTGAAGCCGATCCTCTGCTCGAAGAGGGCGACTGGCACTTGGCAACGCCCGACGCCGTCGTCCGCCGAGTGCGTAGCGAACTACTCGGCACCCTGCGCCGTCGCCTCGGTTTACTGTCGATGGCGGGATAGGGCGCGGAACTTGCTGGGGTCGTTGCGCGCTACCGCGACGGTTTCCTCTTCTTAAAGTCACGTGGCATACATCTCTCTCGTAGCCGGTCTGGTGTTGTTGGTCGTCGGCGCTGACGCGATGGTGCGAGGCAGCGTCCATGTGGCGCAGCGGATGGGCATCTCCTCGCTGCTGATTGGGCTCACGCTGGTAGCATGGGGTACGTCGGCACCGGAGTTGGTCGTGAGCGCGCAGGCGTCGCTAGCCGGCCAAGGCGGCCTGTCGCTGGGCAATGTGGTAGGCTCTAACATCGTCAATCTGAGCGTAATTCTGGGCCTGACTGCTCTGATTCGCCCGCTGCGTGTCGCGTCCGAGATGGCTGAGCGTGAGTTTCCACTCCTGATTGTCGTGACGCTCGTAACGACTGGGCTGGTCGTCACGAGCGGGCTGTTACGGTGGGAAGGCGCGCTCTTGCTGGCCGCCCTGATCGTTTGGACGCTGTGGCAGATCCGAAGCGTGCGCCAAGCGGCTCCTGAACTGACGCACGTAGACGAAATGATTGAGGTCTCCAAAACCGTGAGCGCAAAATCGACGTGGACGAACGGAGCGTTAATCGTCGGGGGCCTGGCCGCACTGGTAGGCGGATCTTCGCTGTTCGTTGGAGGGGCGAGCGATCTGGCAACGGCGTGGGGCTGGTCCGAGGCCTTGATCGGACTGACCGTTGTCGCCATTGGCACGAGCCTGCCCGAGCTGGCGACCTCGGTGGCAGGTGTGCTCAAGGGCGAAGGTGATCTCGCTATCGGCAACGTCGTCGGCTCCAACCTCTTCAACCTGACGGGCGTGCTGGGCATCGCCTCCGTCGTTCGACCCATTCCCGGCGGCCTGCTGACCTCCATCGACCTGATCGCACTCGTCGCTTTGACGCTGCTGGCGGTCGTCGCACTACGCACTGGATTTCGGCTCGGACGCCTCGAAGGTGTATTGCTGCTCGCAGGCTACGCGGGATACGTTGTGCTGCGGATGGGCTGAGACCATAGAGGGCTGTAGCACAAAGCGGGCAACAGATGCTTTTGCCTAGGGGTATCGGCCTATCACCCTTATCCCCTACTTGCATGTTTTTCGACGGCTTCTACGATTTGTGGCGCATGCTCGTCATGGCGCCTCTCGCCTATGTGACGCTCATCTTCTTCCTACGCATTTCGGGCAAGCGGACGCTCGCCAAGATGAACGCCTTCGATTTGGTCATTACGGTCTCGCTAGGTAGCACGCTAGCTTCGGTCGTGCTCACGTCGGATGTATCGTTTAGCGAGGGCGTCCTGGCGTTTGCGCTACTAATCGGTTTGCAATACATCATCGCCTGGTCGGCGCAGCGCTCAGATACCGTCCACA
>CAXBBB010000298.1:0-4141 GCA_963973615.1 uncultured Rhodothermales bacterium
CGGTGTGGCACGGAAAAAGTGTCATCGCCAGTTGACTTCTCACACAGTTGCTGTTCTAGCATGTAGATAATCATACCCAATCCGCAGTAGGGAAGAGCAGTCCAGATTGCTACAAAAACTGCGCAGAACAGCAGGGAAAGTAGAAGCAGTCTGGTGTGCAGGCTCCTCATAGTTTATGACTTCGCTTTCGGCAGCGGCATATCGAGCCAGACGCGGTCGCGGCAGCGGATGCCGTCTTCGACGAGCGGCTCGGCGAACGCGTGATCGAAATACCCTCGGTCGATGCGCATCATGCGGAAGCCCGACCGCTGGTAGAAGCGCAGTTGTTCGAGGCTGGAGTTGCCCGTCGCTACGCGCAGGGTTTGGGCGCCCAGACGGATGGCTTCTTCGCGCGCGTTGATGAGCAGCCACCGCCCGACGCCCTGCCGACGATAGGCGCGTTCGGCTGCGATGGCGTGCAACTCGGCGATTCCCGGTTCGGTCAATCCAACGATAGCGATCCCGACGACGCTGTCACCTGCATACGCGCCTAGCCTCGATGCGTCTTGAATGTACTCCTCAATGTGCGCGCGCTCAGGATCCGCTTCGTGCATCAGTGACCACGGCAGCTTATCCAAAGGGATGGTGCGCAGTTCGAGCGAGCCGGTAGTAGTCATGGGGAAAAGCGGTCGAGGAGTTCGCGGACGCCGTCGGTCTCGCCGATGATGGTCAGGCGGTCACCCGCTTCGAGCAGCGTGCTACCCGATGGGACGACGGCCTGTCCGTCACGGTGGACCAGGGCGACGAGCACGCCCTGAGGAAGGCGTAGCTCGCGTAAGCGTCGACCGATGAACGCTGCCGTCGTTCCGTCAGGGGCTAGGACGAGCGTGAGGTAGCGGTCGTTGGTGACGAGCGTTTCCCGAATGGCCTGCTCGTTGGGAGCCGCGCGCCACGCGTCGAGGAAACCGTCCTCGTCGATCCGGCTCGCCAGCGCGGCCAGCGTGCGCAGGTGCTGGCCCGGCGGTTCGGTCGGGCTGACGAGGACGAAGACGGCGAACACCTTGCCGGTCTTCGCCTCGCCATCGGTTACGTCCAGGTCGTAGGCAGGCGCTTCCAGCCCGCTGATGCAGCGGACCAAGGCGAGGTACGGGCGGTCGATTCCCGGCAGCCGCTGGTGGGGCAGCGCAGCCCCTCGGATCACGGGTGTTGCGCCGAAGCGCGCGCCGTGCAGCAGCCCCTCGGCGAGTTCGTCGGCGGGACTTCCGATCCGTTTCGCCAACTCCATCGCCGCCTGACGTACGACCGATTCGTAGTCGCGTCCCGGATCGGCGTCGATCACGACTGAGTGGGTGACGAGCGTTTCGAACGGCACGAAATCCGACATCTCTTTCTCTTTTAGGATCGTCCGCAGTTCTCCGTCGAGCGGATCGTAGCGGTGCTGACCCAGACGGGCAAACAGGTGGTAAATCGCGCCTTCGCGTTCGACTTTCGGGTTGGGCTGGACGTAGTAGGCGTACCATCCCAGGCTGAGCAGAATGGTGAGCCCCGTTAGCCCCAGCGCCAGCGCCCCCATCTGGGTGATCAGCACGATAGGGGCGATGATGCCCGCAATCTGCATCCACGGATAGAGTGGGCTGCGATAACCGGGCACGTACGACGGAATGTGGGTCTCGCGCATGACCCAGACGGCGACGTTAACCAGGGCGAAAATCACCAGTTGAAACGCGCTCGCCAGCTTCGCCAGGCTCTCTACGTCGAGCGCGACGATGGCGACGATCATCAGCGTGGCCGTCACGACGATTGCCAGCGTGGGCGTGCCGCTCTTTCCTAAGACGGCCAGGCGAGGTGTGACGAGCAGATCACGCGCCATCGCCATCGGGTAGCGGCTCGCGGATAGGATGCCTGCGTTGCCAGTCGACGCGAACGCCGCGATAGCCGCGACCACGATCAGGTACAAGCCCCAGCTTCCGGGCAGCCACGTGAAGAAGCTTTCGGCCGCCGTCGCGATGGGCGTCAGGTCGCTGCGCAATTCGTCCGCATCCAGAACGGCGACGAGGATGAACACGCCGACGACGTAGAGCGCCGTCGCTGTGAGCAGCGACAAGAACATGCCCAATGGGATGTTGCGATCCGGATTCTGCACCTCTTCGGCGACGCTCGCCACTTTGGTCAATCCGGCGTAACTGACGAAGACCAGGCCGATCGTCGCGATCAGGCTTCCGCCGCCGAACGGGGCAAACGGCGTGAACTGCCGCTCGACGTTGGCGGCTCCGAGCGAGACGACTTCGGCCAGTCCTTGAACGACGAAAAAGATCAGCACACCGACCAGAATCGCCACGAGCAGCCGTTGCAACCCACTCGTCTCCTTGGCTCCGACGACGTTGAGAACGGCGAACGCAACCGTCAGCCCGGCTGCCAAAGGCTTGATCGGTATGTCGACGAGGTAGTAGAGGTAAGCGCCCATGCCGATCAGCGCGAACGCACTTTTCAGCACCAGGGCGAGCCACGTGCCCAGTCCTCCGACCGTACCGGCGAGCGGTCCTAGGCTGCGATCCAGGAAATAGTACGTGCCGCCCGCCTTGGGCATCGCCGTCGACAGCTCGGCCTGGCTGAACATCGCCGGGAGGATGAGGACGCCCGCCAGCAGATAGGCGAGGACGGCGGCGGGTCCGGCTTTGGCCGTCGCGAGGCCGGGCAGCAGGAAGAATCCTGAGCTGAACATCGCTCCGGTGCTGATCGCGTAAACGTCGAACAGCGTCAGTTCCTTTTTGAGTTTAGACGAGGGCACAGGCAGGCGGGTTGGGAGCCTGAAACTAGGGCCGCCGTCGTGTGAGAGCGTCTCGTCCAGCGTGCGGAAACATGTCACGTCTGCCGAACATGACATGTGTCGAATCGGCACGTCTGTCGGCTCCCACGCCTTGTCGCCCATGCTCCGTCTCACCCTTCTCGTTCTGCTCCTGTCGATGGGTTGCGCGCCCGAAGCGCCTCCCCCCGTCGTCGCCCCTACCGACGCCGTTTCTCCAGGGCCGTCCACGTCCGAACTGATCGACGACGCTATGGAGCGCGCGCACGCGGTTGAAGAAGCCCTGCGCCCCGTCTCGCTGCTTACACCCGCGCAGATCCGCGATCTCCAGAAGTACCGCAACGCTGCCCAACTCGATGTGGCGCGCTCGCGAGGCGTCCCGCAACCCGTCGACGCGGACGCTCGCCGGTCGCTCATCGCCAGCGGACGGCTAGTCGAACTGACCGACACGACGTGGTGGGTCGTGCGCGAGATGGACTACTCGACCCCGCTCGTCACGCCTGCTGACTACGATCTGCTCGTCGAGATCGGGCGGCGCTTCCACGACCGACTGGCCGAGCGTGGTGTGCCGCCGATGCGATTCGAGATCACGTCTGCCTTGCGCACCGGAGACGACCAGGAGCGTCTACGCACAGTCAACCGCAACGCCGCCAGTGAGACGACGCACCAGTTCGGCACGACTGTCGACGTGACCTATGCCAGCTTCCGCGCTCCGATGATGTTGGAAGGCGTAGAGCCGGGATCGAATGCCGAGCGGCTGACGCGAATCGCGCTCGATCTGGCCGGTGGTCGTATGGCGCTCGAACTCAAAGCCGACCTGGGCCGGACACTGCGCGAATTGCAGGACGAGGGCGCCGTCATGGTGACGTACGAGCAACGCCAGCCCGTCTTCCACATGACCGCGACGCGGTAGAGGAGGCACCGCTGCCCTCACTAGCCGAGTGTCGCTGATGAGAGCGGCGCTTTCGCCTACCTCGCCAACTGTCATCGCGAGCGAGGTGTGGCGATCTCCAGCGCTTGCCGATGGCACGGAGATCGCCACGTAGCTCCGCTCCTCGCGATAGCAGTTTAATGGCCAGAGGTATGGCTACGCGGTTAGGACGTGCTCGCCCGACTCAGCGTTACTGCATCACGTACTGCGTGAAATAGAAGCGCTCGACTTTTCCTTCATCGATCACCTTGTTGATCTCCATGCGCAGCGTGTCCTTGAGAGCGGCACGCTGCGCGATGTCGGCGAGTTCTGGGACGGTTTTGGCTCCCATGACTGCCAGCATGGCGTCGCGGACGACGAACTCGCGCTCGGCGATCTGGGCAATGGTTTTTTCCTCTGCCGCTTCGAGCGCGACGTTGACGAGCAGG
>CAXBBB010000299.1:0-4138 GCA_963973615.1 uncultured Rhodothermales bacterium
TCGAGTTTGTTCATCGGCTTCACGTCGTGCCCAGCGATCTGCTCGATGCACAGGATGCCTTCGTGCGAGGCCTTGTGCGCGAGCCACGGCGCTCCGGCTACGTCGCCGATGGCGTAGATGCCTTTGACGCTGGTTTCACCGCGCTCGTTGGTGACGATGGAGCCGCGATCCGTCTGGATGCCCAGCGCTTCGAGCCCCAGGTTCTCGACGTTTCCGACGACGCCGACAGCCGACAAGACCTGATCCGTTTCGACGACTTCCTCGCCCTTCTTGGTCTTGATCGTGACTTTAACGACGTCGCCGCTGGTGTCGACCGACTGCACCTGGGCATCCGTCATCAGTTTGACGCCCATCTTCTTGTAGGCGCGGCCCAACTCCTTGCTGCCCTCTTCGTCCTCGCCCGGAACGAGCCGGTCCTGGACCTCGACGATGGTGACTTCGGTCCCCATGTGGTGGTAGAAGTAGGCGAACTCGACGCCGATGGCTCCGGCGCCGACGATCAGCATCCGGTTCGGCTTCTTGGTCTGGGTCATCGCCTCCTTGTACGTGATCACCTTCTCGCCGTCGACGGGGAGCGGCGGAATCTCACGGGCGCGTGCTCCGGTCGCGACGATGATGTGCTTGGCGGTAATCGTGCGCGCTTCGCCGACCGTGTCGCCGTCCATCGTCTGGCTGGGTTCGATCGTCATCTCGCCGGGCTTGGTCAGCGTCGCCTTGCCCATGATGACGTCGATCTTGTTCTTCTTCATCAGGAAGCCGACGCCCTTGTTCATCTTGTCGGCGACGCCTCTGCTGCGCTCGACGACTTTGGCGAAGTTGGCTTTGGCCTGCCCCTCCAGTTCGAGTCCGTAGTCGGAGGCATGGCCCATGTAGGCCATCACTTCGGCGCTTTTGAGCAGCGCTTTGGTCGGGATGCAACCGATGTTGAGGCACACGCCGCCAAGTTTGTTCTTCTCGACGACGGCCGTCTTGAAGCCGAGTTGCGAGGCGCGGATAGCCGTTTCGTAGCCGCCGGGGCCGGTGCCGATGACGACGACGTCGTAGGAATCTGCCATGAGTGGGAGAGAGGGTGAGGTTCGAGAGATCAAAGAGAGAATCGGGTAAACGCGATGTCGCGATCACAGGTCCGCGAAACTAAGACCAACGCGTCCGGTGTTTGGGTCGCTTGATCTGGTTTCCACGTGTCCGGCCTCTTGTACCGACGTTGCATGCAACGTCGCTGCGTTGGTCTGGTCGTGTTGTTCTGACTGCTACTTCTCCTCTGCGTGGCCCAACGTCGCCCCCCTACGCGTGATGCCTATGCGATTTCTACCTCTTCTCCTGTTCGCCGCGCTTCGGGTCTGCGCTCAGCCCAGTGCGTTCGCGCCCGATCTCACGTCGTCGTCCGTCTTTTTTGACGATCTCGACTATGCCCATCCCGTCGACTGGATCAGCCCGCGCGGTGGGTCGTACGGCTCGCTCTACGGAGAGAATGCGTGGCTCGTCGGCAACGCGTCGGGTGTGGAGGTCGAGACGGTGCGTGCGTGGTTTTCGTCGAACGGCTGGCTCGACTTCGGCAACTGGCTTACCGACGAGAATGCGCGCAACATCGCCGACTCGCTCCAGAGCATCGCCACCCAGTCGACCGACGAGCCGGGGTGGATCGTGTTGGAAAGTTCGGCGGATCGCCCAGCCCGTTCGCTACTCGGGTTTTCGTCCGGATTCGAGGCGGCGACCGGAACGTGGGTGGCGCGTGTGCGGATGAGTCCGATGCAACCCAACACTTCAAGCCAGACCGCAGTCGCGCACACACCGCTCTGGCTTCAGAGCAGCAACTCGGCACGTGATCTCCGAATGCGCGAGGGTCTGTACGTCTCTCGGCAATCGTCGTGGTCCGAGATCAACTTCGAGATCAACAACTGGTGGTCCCAAGGCTGCGAGGACGGACCGTCCAAGCAGTGCCGCGTCAGTTCGGGCGTTACGTGGGGGCACCTGACGCCTGACAGCGGCAACCGTGCGATGCGCGCTCCTGGCCGTCTGGCTACTCAGTCGCCGAGTGCCGCCGCCACGTGCCGAGTCGTCGCCGATCCCGGTGGATACGTAGGCGCCCGAATCGCGACCGATGTAGAATGCGCCCGCATCCTCACCAACTCCGCGACCCAGGGCGGCGACGTGTACGCCTACGTGCTGATCCGCATCACGCCGACACGCTCATTCCAAGCGATAGCGGCCTTCGACGAAACGCGCGACGGGTACCGGCGCGACCGCATCCCAGGCTTCGAGTCGCTCTATATGGAAACACCGGGCGGAGGGCTGCCGCACTACGCTCCACCGGGCGCCATGCGGATGATCTCTTCGCTCCTGCTAGAGCAGGACCAGCCGTTCGCCACGCGGATGGAAACCGACTGGATGTTCTACGCCCCCGATACGACGCTCTCGATCCGCGACGCGATGGGCGATGTGGATCGCCTGCGCGCCGCCCTCGCCGAAGCCGACGTTCGCGACCGGTCCGGTCGACCCATTACCCGCGTCAACACGACCGGACTAGGACTCCGCAATCCCCACGCGTACCGCGACGAAGCCGACCGAACGTGCTACGACTCGTGGCTCACCCAAACGCCGGATCTCCCCGCGCGCCTCCGCATCGACGGCCCCTTCGCCACGCCCCAAGGTCCGGTCCTTCGCGCCTACGTCGATCAGCCGTACGAGCAGCGCTTTTCGGGCACTGTCCACGTCGCGTGGCAGGGATGGACAGGTGCCGATTCGAATGGAGCACCGACGTGGACTCGGTCCGCAGAAGGCCTCGACCTGCTCCTGACCGACACGCCAAGGGGTACGCACACCATCCGAGCGACACTCTCCATCGAAGGCCCGCACAGTTGGCGCGACTGGTCGACGGGCTGCCCCGACGACTGGTTCACTGCAACAGCCGAGCGTACGATCCGACTGCGATAGCGCGTGCTCAAAACGTCGCGCCGAGCGACAAGCCGAAGCTGCTGAGAGTCCCACCGCCGCTGGCTAAAAATCCAGTGAGTGTACGCTCGTAGCGCACCTCGATTCGAAGATCGGTGCCTGCAGTTGCCAGTCCGATGCCGAGGCCGACTACGCCGTTCAGGGTCACGTCATTGTACGGTTCGGAGTGATCAACGCGGTCGGGCATGATGGGGCTGCCGTTGAGTTCGGCAGGAGCGGTGTCGATATCGGTCTCGAGCAGCAGACCAACTTGCGGACCCAGTAGCAGGTAAGGCGACAGAGTACCGCTGAGCGGCAGGTTTGCTTTCCCCAGCATCCCCATTTGGATCATGCGCTGAGTCGAAGTGAAAGTGATCTCGCCACCTGTTGAGTTTGGAGATGTATCGGGTTGGAACGGCAGCGTGTGCGAGTAGCGCAAAAACGCGTAGCCGGCTTCGGCGACAAGAGCTGTTTGGTCGGAAAAGGCAACCACTACAAGCAAAGCAGCCGCAGCTCCGGCCTCTCGGTCGGAGCTGATCCCTTCGAAGCCATCGGTCAGGATCGAGACATTACCGCCCAGACGAGCACCGACACCGAGGGTTGGCTGAGAAAGCGCGGGCAAGGCAGCGAAGACAAACGCCAGGAGAAGTGCAGTGCGCATCACGAGGAATCGGGTATTGGCCTTCTAACATACACTTGCCCCCCCCATTGGCAAATGAGGAAATCAGTACGCTGTGCCGAAGAGGGCGCCTGCGTTCCTCGTCGTGCAGGTCACGTCTTCCGCGGCTGCTTCTTGGCGGCGGGGAAGAGGACGTTGTTCAGGATGAGCCGGTAGCCGGGCGAGTTCTTGTGCAGGTCGAGGTCGGTGGGCGGGTCGCCGACGAAGTGCTGGTAGTCTTCGGGGTCGTGGCCCGCGTAGAAGGCGAACGTGCCTTGACCCAGCGTGCCGTGCAGGTACTTGACCTCCTGCTGCGGACTCTCGCCCATGATGACGACGCCCGGCTTAATCAGCGACTTGCGAAACGCCGTCGTCTGCCCGACGAAGCCTTTGACCGAGGCGACGTGGTTTTGGGTCAGCATCGTCGGTACGGGGTCCCACTTGGCCGAAAAGTCGAACAGGGTGAAGAAGTCGATGGCCGGATCGCGCAGCGACGGCGGCGGCGGGCCTACGTCGATGTCGGAGTGCTCGTACTCGGTCGCCGCGAAC
>CAXBBB010000300.1:0-4128 GCA_963973615.1 uncultured Rhodothermales bacterium
AGGCGGCCCGCCAGTTCTCTGGCCAGCGTCGCGTCCTCGAACGCGCTCGCCAGCGACTCCATGCCGTCTGCGTCGAATTGCCCGCCGATCTCCTCGATGCGCGCGATGGCTTCGCCGAACGTCGAGCTGGAGGCCACGGCCTCGCGCACGGCTCCGATCCATCTGCTCATCGTCGGCGCGGCGTCCTGGCGGATGCGCTGCTTCGGCGCAAGCGCGTTCGCCTCGGCCAGTTCGGCCCCGTCACCAGTCGCCGGTGGCGACTTGGGCGGCGGCTCGTTGCTCGGCGTAGCAATCGGCTCGTAGGCGCCCTCGCCATAGGTGTCGTCCATCGACTGCTGGGTGCGGCGCCAGCCGGCAACCTGGAGGTTCTTGTCGCGCTCGGACGCCTGCGTAAGGTCCTCCGGTTCGTCGAAGCTGTACCAGAACGAGGGCACGGCCGCGCCGGGGAAGTTCCACTGGGTCAGCCATTCGAGCGGCCCCTCGGGCAGGTGCGATCCGCCGTCGTTGAACGAGCCGCAGAGAAGATCCGCGTCGCCCTTGACGACCCACTCGGCCACGTCCATGTGGACGTTGGCCTGCGACATCGACGAGCCGTCATCGGTCGTCATCGTCTGGCTGAGCACGATCTTGGCGATGGCCGCGTCCATTCGGTCGTTGAACGAGCCGTAGGCATCCTGCCCCGACCTGGTGCCCTCGAACTTGTCGACGGACATGCCTTCGGGCAGCGCAATCGCGCCCGACGTCGTGAGCGCGACCAGAGACTGGAGCAGCTTTTGAACCTCGCTCTTATCCGCGCCCGGCTGGTACGTGCCGATCGGTGTCGGATGGGCGAAGCGCTCGAGGTAGATCACCGACGCCCTCACACCCTGCCGCTTGAACTGCACGGGCCAATAGAGGAAGCTCGACAGGCCCGTGCCGTAGGGATCGTCGTCGGTCTCGGCGCCGTGCGTGAACGTCCAGAACTTGCGCGCTGGCATCGCCTCGCCGTGCGGTTTGCCCGGTACGACCAGGCGCAACTCTCCTCCGCGTCCCCAGCGGAAGCGGTTGCTGTCGCGCACGGTGATGCGATCGACCGTGACGTGTTTGCCGTCGCGCGCATACATAAGCTCGGCCACGCCGTAGCCGTAGTAGACGCCCCAGAGCATCTTGTCGATGATCGCGTCCCAGCCGACCGATCCGATTAGCTCGTTGAGCCAGTCAGCAGCCATGCGGTCGATCTTGCGCGTCGATCCGCCCTTGCGCTTGCCGGCGTCCACCACCCACGGACGGCTCTTGAGCGCGGCGCGGCGCTGCTGAAACGTAGCCTGAACCTGCCAGTCCTTTGCGAGGGCAGCGAGCGTCGGACGATCCTGTGGCAGCCCCGCCGTCTGGTGGTTTTGCACGCGCAGCACTTCGTCGACGAAGCCCAGCGTGAGATCGTCGCGCGACTGCGCCGCCAGCTCCTGCATTACCGGAGCAGCGTCGCGTTTGATCGGATTGCCTTTGGCGTCGTAGAGCATCAGTTCAGTAGTTGTAGAAGGAGCCGAGCCCGTCCGTCACGATGCCGAAGCCGGTGTCCATGTCGATCTCCGCCTCGGAGTCGAGAAAGCGATTACCCATCGCCACGCCCTCGCGCGTCTCCGCCGCCATGAACTCGATCGGCGCTCCCTGGTGGAGCGAGGCGTACCACATCATCACGCCCGCGATCGCAGCGTCGGCGTGGCGCGGCTTGCCATCGGCTCCTCTGCGGTGTTTGCCCTGAGGCACTTTGGGCACGCCACCCACCAGCTCGACGTCGCCGTGATCGTCCAGCAGGTCGGAGTCGGCCGGCAGCAGGACGGCGCCGTCACTGATGCCGCTGCGATACTTCGGGAAGTAGTCCAGGTACCAGGCCGCCGTCGCGTTGATCAGGTGGATGCGCGTCGAGCCGTAGCGCTGCATCGCCACCTCGGCGACAAACGAGCCGTTGCCCCTGTGGTCGAACGCGCCCGAGACGAAGCGCGGCAGCCGGTCGATAACGTAGAAGACGATCTGCTTCTGCGCCTCGAACGGCACGTTGCGCAGCTCGACGGCGAACGGCACGCGGCGCACGAGCTGCCGCGTGATCTGCGCCGGTTTGAGAACGGTCAGGTCAGCCGAGCGGCCGAAGTCCTCGCCGATGATGCTCTTCAGGTTCGGGTCAAGCTGGTCCAGTAGGGGCTTCAGCGTAAGCTCGCACCACTCGGCAATCTCGCTCACGCGGCGCTGCTCATCGTACTGCACCCACTCGTCGTTCAGTTCGAAGCGGATGACGGGAAGGTCGGCGTCCATGCGCGCTTCGACCAGCGTGCGGCTGAAGTACTTACCGCCCGACTTCGACGGCACCACGCTCAGTTCCTCGTCGGCGTCGGAGCCGTACTCGTCGTAGATCTGAACCTTCCACTCGGCCTCGGCTTCTTTCGAGTACTCCCAGCCCTTAATCAGACAGATGCGCTCGAACAGGCCCTCGTCGACCGCATCGTCGAACGTCGTCCGGTGAACCGATCCGGGACGCTTGCCGCTTCGGACCTCATCGATGAGCTTGTAAAAGCTGTTCGAGATTCCGTTGTGCGTCGAGATGATGCGCACCGTGCCGCCCCAGATGCGCAGCGCCATCGCGGCCTTGAGCAGTCCGTCGGGATCGTCGTGGAACGCGAACTCGTCGAAGATGACGCGGCCCTGCTTCGAGCGCAGGTTGCGCGGCTTCGAGCTGAGCGCCTGAATCTTGTGGCCGCTCGCGAAGTGGATCTCGAACACCTTGATCGAGCGCTCCACCTCGCCGTCCTTGAACACCTCTTCGGTCTCGACGATAGCGCTGGCCGCCATG
This sequence comes from uncultured Rhodothermales bacterium, assembly GCA_963973615.1. Classification (GTDB taxonomy): domain Bacteria; phylum Bacteroidota; class Rhodothermia; order Rhodothermales; family BA12; genus CAXBBB01. The sequence goes on from CAXBBB010000300.1 coordinate 2,825, forward strand.
TCGAACCACTTGGCCCACCACGCGCAGTCCTGGATGAACTGCCGGGTCATGTCCTGATTGTACGCCAGATAGAACACGTCCGACCCGCTGTCCGTCGAGGCGTGTAGCGCGGCGTCTGCTGCCTCCGCCCAGCTGATGCCGATGCGTCGGCTCTTCTCGTAGATCTTGAGCGGCGCGTCGTCGGCCAGCCACTCCTGCTGGTACGGCAGCAGGATGTGCGGCACGTCGCGTAGCTCCGCCTCGGCGCCGACGTGGGCGCCTTGGTTGATCGTCGTATCGGGCGAGGCAGTGCTCATGATTGCTTCAGTTTGGCCCACGCTTCGTCGTTCAGCGCGAAGCCGTCGACGTTCTCGAGGCACCAATCGACGTAGGCGGCATCGGCTTCGATGACCCACCAGAGCGGCTCGCCCTTGTACTTGCCGAAGGGCATCTCGGCATCGAGGCCGATCGGGGGATAGCTGCGGCGACTGCTCACGATGCCACCCCCAGAATCTTCGCGCGGATCTGGTTCGCAGCATCGTCGCTGAGTCCGGCCTTGCGCACGACTTCGTCAATCTCGTCGGCTGCCGCCTGAGCGCGCGAGCGCACGTCCGCCTTGTGCTTCTGCTGGACGACTTCGGCGCGCATCAGTTCGGCCGCCGACTTCGACATCTGACTGATCATCTTGCTCCGCTTCTCGATGTCGGTCTCCTCGGTCACGTCTTGGTAGGTGAAGAGCAGTTCGATCAGGTTGCTCTGCGCCAGCGCGACGGCCGTTGCCCCGTGCGCGCCCTCGTCGTCGAGCAGCGCACCGGCTTCCTTCGCCATCGCGGTCGTTTCGCGCAGCCGCTCCATGCGCGCCTTGAACTTCGACGCGTGACGGCCGACGGCGCTGCGGCTGATCTCATAGCCCTGATCCTGGAGCCAGTCCGTCAGGTCGGTGTAGCCGCTGAAGCCCGAGGCCAGCAGGCGCTGGTCGAGTTGCGTGCGGACTTCGGTCGGAAGCTGAGCAACGGAGGATGGCTGCGGCATCGTTACCTCCAGTGGTGAGGAGGACGGGCGACGCTCGTCGGCGCGGCTGCCTGATACTCATACACGTCGACGCCGGCGGAGGTGAGCTTAGCGCGCCACACGTCGCCCTGCTCCACCTCGACGAGCGTGCGCTCCTGCAGGTAGAGCAGCTCGCGCCGGAGCGACGCCTCGCTGATGCCGACCTCGTCGTCGCAGATCGCGCGCAGGATCAGCCGCTCGCTAGCCGCCTGCGGAGAGGCGATGCACAGCATCTCGATGATGCGCCACCGCGCCGTGCGCAGGTCGACCATCTC
>CAXBBB010000301.1:0-4127 GCA_963973615.1 uncultured Rhodothermales bacterium
ACCCGCCACGATGCCTGACGACTCCCGCCGATTGGAAACGCGCCTGATGCATCTGGGCGAGGACCGGTCGGGACATCATGGCGCCGTCGTGCCGCCGATGTATCAGAACTCGCTGTTCACGTTCGAAAACTGGGACGCCATCGACGCGGCGTTCGACGACCGCACCAATGCCTATCTCTACTCACGCGTCGGCAACCCGACCGTGCGGCTGGCCGAGACGAAGATTGCGGATCTGGCGGGCGGAGAACGTGCCCGACTGTTTGGGTCGGGCATGGCGGCAATCTCGGCGGCGATTCTGAGCGGACTAGGCGCGGGCGACCACGTAGTGGCGGTGCGCAATGCCTATGGTCCGGCGGCCAACCTGCTGAGCGGCTATCTGAGCGAGAAGATGGACGTCGGCGTGACGTTCGTGGCGGGGGATGAGGTGGATCAGTTCGAGCGCGCGCTGACAGATCGGACTAGGTTGATCTATCTGGAGAGTCCATCGTCGGCCGTCTTTGGGATGCAGGATCTGGCCGCTGTCGCCCAACTCGCCCAATCGCGCGGCATCCGGACGGCCATCGACAACACGTGGGCGACGCCGCTCTTCCAGCAGCCGCTGGCTCTGGGTGTCGACCTGGAAGTGCATTCGTGCTCGAAGTATTTGGGCGGGCACAGCGACCTGATCGGAGGCGTCGTGATCGGTCGGTCGGCGGACGTGGAGTCGTTGTCCGTTCGCGAAGTCGAGTTGCTGGGCGGGGCGATGGCGCCGTTCGACGCGTGGCTGCTGACGCGAAGCCTGCGGACGCTTCCGCTGCGGATGCGGCAGCACCAGGCGAGCGGGTTGCAGGTCGCCCAGTTTCTCGAATCGCACGCGGACGTGCGTGTCGTGCGGCATCCGGGACTGGAATCGCATCCACAGTACACGCTAGGCAAACGGCAGATGAGCGGCACGACCGGCCTGCTGAGCTTTACGCTGGCGACTGGCGACTTAGCCGCGATCAAGCGCTTCGTCGACGGGCTGCGGGTGTTCAGCATCGGTGTGAGTTGGGGTGGGCACGAGAGTCTGGTCTACGCACCGGTCATCAGCGCGCTCAAAGAGACACCGCCCGAGCGGTTCGCCGAGTTGGGGATCGCGCCGGGCGACGTTCGTCTATCTGTCGGTCTCGAACACGCGGATGATCTGGTGGCCGATCTGGACCAAGCGCTCAGGTCTATGTGATTGGGCAAATCGGCGAGGGGTGTAACGTCCCCGCTTTGTAGTCCGTTGGCTGAACCGGCGCGCGCGTGCCCTGGTATCAGGCGCCATGACTACGTTCCGACTCCTCGCGCTTTCGCTCCTGCTCACGCTCACCGCCTGCGCGCAACCCGAGCCGCCCGAACCCGCTGCCATCGACGAAGAGATTCCGGCGCAAACCGTGAGCGCGCTCGACACGCTGATGGACGCCTACGACGTGCCCGGCCTCTATCCGTCGCGTATGGAGCAGGCCGAAGCCGAAGCATGGGCCGACTCCGTCCTGGCGACGCTCTCGCTGGATGACAAAGCTGGACAGGTGATTCTCGCCAACTTGCCGTCGTCGGGCGGCGTCGATGGCATCGTGGAGAACGCACGCGGGCTGATCGAGCGAACCGGCGTCACGGGTTTTCTGGTGGGGCGATTGCTTCCGCCGGATGAGGTCTTCGAGGTGACGCGACAGTTGCAACAAGCCCAGATCGACGCGGGGCGTCCGCCGCTGTTTTTTGCCGCCGATTATGAGAGGGGCGTCGGGCGCTTCTCGAATGCGTTCACCGAGTTGCCCTCGAACATGGCGATTGGCGCCACGCGGGACCCGGCGTATGCAGCGGCGGCGGGGCGGCTGAGTGCGATGGAGAGCCGGGCCGTCGGCGTGCGGCTGCTGTTCGCTCCGGTCGCCGACGTGAACAACAATCCAGGCAACCCGATCATCAACATCCGGTCCTACGGGGAGCGGCCCGAACTGGTGGGCGAGATGGTGACGGCCTACGTCCAGGCCGCCGAAGCCGCTGGCGTGGCGACGACGCTCAAACACTTCCCCGGACACGGCAACACGACGACCGACACGCACAGCCGAATGGCCACCGTCGACGGCGACCGCGCCCAACTCGATGCCATCGAACTGCGCCCCTTCCGCGAAACGTTCGCCGCCGCCTCGCCGACCGCCGTCATGACCGCTCACCTGTGGGTGCCCGGACTGGACGACGTCGAGCGCCCCGCGACGTTTAGCCCCGTCGTCCTGACCGATCTTCTCAGAGGCGAACTGGGCTTCGACGGATTTGTAGTCACCGACGACGTGCGCATGGGCGGGCTTGCCAACGACTTCGACTTGGCTCAGCGCGTCACCCAGCCCCTCGCCGCAGGAGCCGACATGATCCTGACCCCCCGCGATGTGGATGCTGCCGCGAGGGCCATCACGCAGTCTATCGACGCGGGAGATCTCGCCGCTGACCGGCTGGACGAAGCCGCCCGCCGCATCCTCGTCGCCAAGGCAAGACTCGGCCTGTCGCGCGACGCCGTCCCGACGCAGGAAGCCTTCGACTACGTCAACACCCGACCGCTCGGTCAGCGCGTCGCCGACGCCATCGCGCGCGATGCAGCGACGGTCGTTCGATCGTCTGACGCGCTTCCGCTGGCGTCGGGCACGCGCGTGCTGGCGCTTCACCTGTCCAATTACACTGGGTCCGAGAGCATTGAAGCCGCCGTTGCGGAATTGGACGCGCAGCTCGAATCGGACGAGCCGCTACCTCGACAGCCGCGCCTCGCCCACCGTCCGCGACCGCTTCGCCGGGCGCTTGGCCGACGCCGATGTGGTCGTGATCGGCCTCTACCTCCGCCTCGTCAGCGGACGCGGAAACGCCGGACTGCTTCCCGGTCAGGCCGAACTAGTCCAGGCTGCCCTCGACTCCGACAAGCCGGTCGTCTTGCTTGCGTTCGGCAACCCGTACTCGGTCCTCGACTTCCCCGACGCCGACGCCAAAGCCATCTTCTACGATCCGACGGTGGCTTCGGCTGACGCCGCCGCCGACTTGCTGCTCGGCCAACTCGAAGCGCGCGGTCGCCTGCCGATTACGGTCGGCGATTTTCCGTTCGGCGAGTGAGCACTCGGCGGCACGTATCGACCGAGCACATTGGCTGGCAGGACTCCGTGTGATTCAGAGTTCAGCCGATAGGAGGCATCCGGAGTGAATGCAAGATGCCTCGTGCGCTATTCTACCCGACGATTCTCACCTCACCTCGGATCGTCATGCGCTGCTGCGTTCTTCTCTTCGCGTGCCTGTGCGCGCTTCCCCACGTTGTCTCGGCTCAGCAGGTGCGGGCGCGGGATCTAGGTATTCCGTTCGACGGTGTCCCTGGGCCGCTCAACGCGATCACCGACGTCCCGGGCGTTGAGGTCGGACACGCGACGATCATCCGGGGCGACGGTCCGCTGGTCAAAGGCGAGGGGCCGGTCCGCACGGGCGTGACGGCGATTCTGCCGCGTGGACGCACGTTCGATCCGGTTATGGCGGCGACCTACGCGCTCAACGGCAACGGCGAGATGACGGGCGTTCACTGGATCGAAGAATCGGGCTTTTTGGAAACGCCGATCACGATCACCAACACGTTCAGCGTCGGCGTCGTGCGCGATGCCGTGATCGCGTGGATGGATTCGACGCGCCTCAATGCCGATCCCGACGGTGGGCTGTGGTACACCTACCCGCTCGTCGCTGAGACATACGACGTGCTCAACGACATCATCGGTCAGCACGTCACCAAGGCGCACGCGTTCGAGGCGCTCGATGCAGCGACAGGCGGTCCAGTAGCGGAGGGCAGCGTCGGCGGCGGGACAGGGATGATCACGCATGGATTCAAGGCCGGAATCGGGACGGCGTCGCGGCTGACGAGTGGCGGACACACGCTGGGCGTCTTGGTCCAGGCCAACTACGGCGGACGCGAGCGCTTCTCCGTCGCCGGTGTGCCGGTCGGACAGGAGATTACCGACCTGATGCCCAACTGGGACGCGATCACACGCGGCTCGATCATCGTCGTCGTGGCGACGGACGCGCCGCTGCTGCCGCAGCAACTCCAACGCCTGACCGAGCGCGTCCCCCTCGCCATCGGACGGATGGGCGGCCTGGGGTCGAACGGCTCC
>CAXBBB010000302.1:0-4114 GCA_963973615.1 uncultured Rhodothermales bacterium
CGTTCGCCGTTTCGGTCTACCGAGGACGAAGCCGAGCGGTAATGTTTGCGCGCAAACATGGGAAGACGGCTGAGGGGGTCGCACGATTTGCGACCCAAAAAAGGGAGATCCGGCAGGGTGGTTGCATCGGTTGCAACACAAAAAGGGAAATCAGGGAGTGACGTAATGCGCGCGTGGCGGGTCATCCCGCTTCGCGGGGATCGAAAAGCTTCATCACATTGTCCCGGATACGGGTGTTGCGGTAAGACCCACCGCACGTGCATTTAGCATGGCACTTACGCTTCTGTATAGGAACGCCGGTCGTACCTCCAACTATCCTCGCCATTCCAAGCGCACCGAGCCCGAGACTGTAAAGATCGATCTGACCGCGGACGATAAGGTCTGGCTCGTCAAGCATGACAAGGTCAAGGCAATCTGAAATATCTAGCTCTCCGTGAGCACACTGAAAAACGATCATCTGGTCAAAGCGACCCTTCATGAAATCAGACTCTACCTCGGCTTGGTCTGCAAACCACCTTTCTGATACGTCCTCCCCTTCCACCCATTTAGTGGGATTCTTTTTCGTGATGCCAACAGATTCGATTTCGGGCCGGTCTAAAATGTCGAGACTCAGGTGGAGTAGAACTGGTCCATACACATTCCTTTTCTTGGCACGCTGGTGTATGTCAACCGAATCTGTAAAGATGGAGTCCCAAACACCATACTGCTTGTCGATAGCGTCAGAGGTCTGTGGCGTCTGCGGTAGACCAAGCTGTTCTACCCGCCCGCGTGACATCAGCTTGGCAGAGCGCAGGAAGTTCGAAGCAGTGGCTACCGTATTCGCGTGGTGCAGTGTGTCGATCCTCTTCCGCTTGAAGAAGTCCTTCAACTCGCTCGGGTCAAGATTCATCGGTAGGGAAGCGGGCTAGCAGCAAGGCTCTGGCGCGCAAAGCACGGAAGTGTGAGCGAGCAATGTAGACGCCACACTCGAACCGCACAACCTGTTCGCCTCGATGCTGTTGGCCACGCCTGCCCCTACCGCCTCTGCCCGTGTCCGACCGCTCCGCCCGAACGAGCACCTGCTCCGCCGACGAACTGCTCACGCCGAATCTGGTACGCGCCGTGCTCGATGCGCTCGACCAGGCCGCGCGGATGCCCAGGGCAAAAGGCTTGCATCCCGAAGTGACCGTGCGCTTCCGAGTCTCCGACGTCCAGCTCGTCACGTCGACGGATCACACGTGCCAGACGTTCAAGTAGAGCGCCGTTCACGTCGCCGGAAAGAGGGGGGCGCATCAAACGCGACCAAAAAAGAGAATTGGGCCGGGCAGCTTAGAATGAGTCGAGAACGCTAGAACCCCGCGCCGGCGTACATCCGCGGATTATGCGACTAACTGAGATCCGCCAATGATTCGATCATTTCCCACGACTCAACGCCCTCGTCTTTGATGACAGCCTCGACCCTGATAGTGATGTCCAGCTCAAGAATCTTTCTCTTGCGGTTCCGGTCAGGGTACCGAGGGCCGGGGTAGTACCTGTAATCAGAATCAATCTCGGTATCCCAGTCCCAGGGGTCGTCAGCTTCGACCTCGATGTTGTATTCGACCTCAGCAGAGCCTATCCAAGTGGACTCGATCCTGAATTCTCCCGATGACATCTCATAGACGTAAAACTCGTCCAATTCGGCGTACCCAGATTCGATAAAGTAGCCGCCTAGGACTCGTTCGTTGAAGCGAGGGCTGCGCTTTGCGATATGGTCTGCGGAATAAATGATTCCATCGATAGCCGATTCGAATACCCCATCGCCCCCGATCTCCTCTTGTAGCCATTCTCTTGTGATGAAGGCGATACTCGTTGCATGGAGACGAGCAAACTCCTCCAAAGAAGGTAAGTAGATAACCTCCAACCCTTCCGCCCTCGCTTCTTCCCGGAGAGCGGAATGTAACTCTTGGTTCTCCCCAGCGAACTGTTTTGTGTTCTTTGAGATCAGGACGACACTTTCTCCACTGCTTCTCGCGATGTCTAGTGCAGCCTTCCAGAGGAGGGCATCTCGCATCTCCTCTCCCCGATCTGTGCATGGCGGTCGACGTTGAATCGCTCTCTGCACCACGTCCTCTAGATAGTCTTCGCCATAGGGTACAATGCGTTCCTCAGAAACGCCGAGTTTATGCAGGACACGGGCGACAAACTTATCAGAAGCCTCATCTGGGTCAAGCTCGACGCTTGGTATCTCGATCTCTATCCCAAGTCCACCCAGCTGTTGTCGAGCTCGAACCCACTTATGAAATCGAGACTGTAGCTCACGTCTGAAGTTGGCTCGCAACTCGTCAGCCACAATCTTTGGCATAGCAAAGCGTGCTTCCGTCTTCGACACATAGTCAAACAGAATCTCGAAACGCGAAGAGCGGAGCGAGTAGTCTTCTTGGAATACGTTTGTGTCGAGGACTATGACCAAGAGTCTCGGGGGCTAGCCGTAGAACAGTGAACCGCTCAGCCGCAGCACGCTTACGACTGGGGGGTGAGACGAGTCAAGGTAGACGCCGACGCTGACACAGCGCAAAACCGTCTGCCTTTGCGTCGCCCCAAGCAAAGGGTTATGTGCCGAGTTTCTCCATCCAACTGGCCACGAAAGGGTGATGCCACGGAGAACCGGTTTCTACCTCCGAGACGACTCGCTCTACTGTTTCACGGCTGGGGTTTGGAGGAGGTTCTCCGATAACGATTCCATAGAGCAAACTCCAATATTCCCGATCCGTACGCGAGGAAGAGACCAGTTCAGTAGCGTAGTGATGTCCGAGTCGAGTTACGAGACGAACGATGTCACCGGGCACGAACTGCAAGAGGCATGTGGTCGCTTTGGGACCGAATATGTCCGAGTCGAGAATGCGGTACTCTCCCGCTGCGATCTCGTGAACCTGATGTGGCACCCACACCTCTATTCCGTCCCACATGCGAATGTACGCCTCCATTGTCTGACTCAGATTAGGCACATAACCAGTAATTGTGCGGCACTCCGGCATGGTATCACGAAGGAGCGCCGGATAACGAGACGGCAGGTTACGAGCCATGCTGTGTAAACGCAACGCCTAGCACCCGAACGCCGAGAACGTGGATGCACATCTGACATGGGCGATCTCCTACCGGACACGCGTGAGCACTTGCGCCACAGCGTGCGACTCGCCCTGAGCGCGAACCACATAGACGCCTGCGGGAAGCTCAGCGCCGACGACATACATGCGTAGCGAGCCGTTGACACTCCCCTCGTGCAGCACGACCACTTCGCGCCCCAGCACGTCGTGCATACTCACACGCACCTTCTGAGCGCGGTTCGTGCTCACGGTGACGCTGGTAGAGGTGCTGAACGGGTTTGGGCCAGTGGAGGCGAGCGAAAGCGGCAAGGAGCCGGGTACCACAAGCTCGACGACGGGCGAGAACTCGGACGCGCCGTCCAGGTCGATCTGGTGCAAGCGGAAGCGGTAGGCCCCTGGCGTGAGGTCCGTCGCGCGGAAGCTGTACGCGTGCGCTTCCAGCGTCGTACCGCGACCGTTGACCCAGCCGAGGGAGCGAAACGCGCTCGACTCTGCCGGTGTGGCCTGCACGTCGAAGCCGCTGTTATTCGTCTCGCTCGCCGTCTGCCAGTTGAGCCGGACGCTTCCGCCGTCGAGCATGGCCGTGAAGGCAACGAGTTCAACCGGGAGGTGAGCCGGGTCGAAGGCGCGGGCCGCTAGGGTTGGGTCGAGCGCATACGGGTTGTCGTTGCCCTGGTAGCCCCGCACCCGCGCCGAGCGGTCTCTCTCAGCCTGATCTGCCGGGTCCTCGTTATGCCACGCGAGAAGCGTCGGGCACATGCCGTCGAAGAAGTCGATGCGCTGCTGACTGCTCGTCGCCTCGCTCTCGTAGACGGATCGGAAGTAGAAGATGGCCCGTGCGATGTCGCCGCGAATGGATGCGCGCGGCATGAACGCCGCCGACGAGTTGGCCGAGTAGAGCAGCGTGTCGGCTCCGGCCTGCGCGAAGGTGTAGTTGGTCGTGTCGGCGTAGAGGGCCGACGCCGACGCGTATCGGAAGAGTCCGAAGGGCTTGTTGCCGCGCGCGCCGTTCACGTCGCCCCGGCTGGGGTATAGGTGGTGCATGTCGG
>CAXBBB010000303.1:0-4107 GCA_963973615.1 uncultured Rhodothermales bacterium
CCTGACGTAAAGCGCGTGCTAGTAACGAGCAGCTTGGCCGCCGTCGGCACGTGCGAGGGCGACCCTCCGATTGCCGACGAAACCTCACCGCTGCTGCCTATCTCGCGCTATGGCACGTCGAAAGCGCAGATGGAAGCCGCGCTCGCCGACCCGCAGCAGATGACGCAGAGTTATCTGGATGCGCTGCCGATCACGGTTATTCGCCCGCCTGCCGTTTACGGCCCGCGCGAGGCTGACATCTACACGTTTTTCCAGACGTGCAGCAAAGGCATTTGCCCAGTCGTCGGCGATCCGTTCAAGCCGGTCTTGAGTCTCGTCCACGTGCGCGATCTGGTCAACGGTATGATCGACGCGGCCGAGAGCAGAGAGACAGTTGGCGAGACGCTGTTTCTGGGGTCGCCGCGCGTCTACAGTTGGGCCGAAGTTCGCGACGCCACCGCCAAAGCGCTTAATCGCAAGCTGGTGACGGTCCGCATCCCACGCTTTCTGGTCGGCACGATTGGCGCCGCAGCCGAAGCGTTCGGCAAAGTGTCGGGCACGTACCCCCCGCTCAACCGAGAGAAAGCCCGCGAAATCCGCGACGCGTGTACCGCGTGCAGCAGCGCCAAAGCTCACCGTCTCATGAACTACGCGCCAACGGTTGGCTTGGATGAAGGCATCGCCGAAACCATCGATTGGTACCGCGCGCACGACTGGCTGTGAAAACCGGAGACCTGGCAGGTCGGTTACGACCTGCCAGGTGCGAGCCTGACATCTGTTCAACTCGCCGAGCACCCACGTCGTGCTAACGCCATTGGCAAGCGCGACTCGTCCAGCGCGCGCCACAACCCGAGCGGCAGATCCGAGAGTACGACGACGGTCGGCGTGCCCGAGCAGTGGGCGGCGGCGAGTACGAAGCCGGGTTCGCTGAACCAGCGCGCGTCGCCAGACGAGAGGGCCGCCGCCAGTTCGCGAGCTGACGTGCGAGTAAGCGTGCCCGAAGCCAGCGCGCGGTAGGTGCGGTGGGACAGGAGCGGCTGATCAGCACGCCACCTTTTTTCGGCCTGGCGAAAGGCCGAATCGTGAAGCCAGCCGCTCTGCATGGTCGCGATCTGGGCGTCTACTTGTTCGGGCGACATGGCGGCATACATCAAAGCCAGCGTGTCCGGTGGTGTCTCGAACGTGTGATTGCGCCACGTGAGGTACAGTCCCGTTTGCGGTTGAGCAGGCGGCAGCGGAGGAAACGTGGAGGGTAACCCGCGCATCTTCAATAGCGACAGCAGGGCGTCGTGAGCGGCTGCATCGCCCAGATCGGTCCGAGCGATGAGCGTGCCGACCGAAACGGAATCCGCGTTGAGCTTCCGATCGAGGCCCAGGCGTTCTACCAGCCGAGCGTCCACACGCGCTGACGTGTCAAGCCTTCCGCCGCTGACATGCCGACGTGCTGCGTAGCTCAGCGTGAGAGGGGACGCACCAATCGTCGGGCGAAGCGTGTCGGCGTGGAGTACGAGTGTGTCGGAGTACAGTGCGGCATACTCGGGGTGGTCGGCGATCCAGGCGAGTAGGTCCTCGGTCGTATGCAACGTGCGGGCGATGTCGGCGCCTTCGCGTGCGGCTTGAAGGTCAGCCCAGCGTGCCGAGACCGCATCGCCCCACCGGAAAGCAGCCAGCGCGCCGACGACCAACACCAACGCCACGAGGGGTAGGGCGATGAGCAGCCGGGCGGACGGAATGACGGAAGGGCGGCGGGCAGACATCGTCGGTGAGACGCCCAACTGGGTAGGCACGTTCGCATGAGGCCAGCGTGCGCCAATTCTAACGGCGCCCTGACGATTTCGCCCGATCCAAACTCTTACACCAATCCCTCCGTTCACATCGCCACACTCCAACGACACCGATTATGAAACGCTTTCCACTCTTCGCCCTGCTCCTACTCCTGGCCGCGTGCCAGACGAGTACGACGGGCGCGCAGAACACGACGCGCTCGGCCGACAGCGTCGACATGACGCCGCCCGCTGAACTGCTCGAACGGCTCCGCGCCAACTCCAACCTGACTGTCGCCACGTTCGCGGGCGGCTGTTTCTGGTGCATGGAGCCGCCGCTCGAAGCCATCGACGGCGTCGAAGCGGTCGTGTCGGGCTTCGCGGGCGGCACCGAGCCGAATCCCGCCTACGACGACGTAGCCAACGGGCGGACGGATTATGTCGAAGCCGTCCAGGTTTTCTACGATGCGTCCAAAGCCAGCTACGAGCAACTTCTCTATGCCTACTGGCGCAACATCGACCCGACCGATGACGGCGGGCAGTTCGCCGATCGAGGGCCGCACTACGCGCCCGTCATCTACGCGCACGACGCGACGCAGCGTCGACTCGCCGAGGCGAGCAAGTCGGAATTGGCGGCGACAGGCACATTCGATGAGCCGATCGCCGTCCCCATCGTCGACTACACGACGTTCTATCCTGCTGAGTTGTATCACCAGGACTTCTATCTCAAGAATCAGGCGCGCTACGACAGTTACGCCGAGGGGTCGGGCCGCAAGCCGTTCCTCCGCCGTACGTGGGGGAACGAGACGTCGACGACCGAGCCGCTTCCGCCCAGCCTCCAGCCGTGGGCCGACTTCTCGAAGCCGTCTGACGCCGAACTGCGTGCGATGCTGACCGACGTGGAATACGAGGTTACGCAGCAGGACGGTACCGAGCGTCCGTTCGACAACCCCTATAACGACAACAAGGAAGCCGGGATCTACGTCGATATCGTCTCGGGTGAGCCACTGTTTTCGTCACGCGACAAGTTCGATTCGGGCACGGGGTGGCCGTCGTTCACGCGCCCGCTCGAACCCGCTCTCGTCGTCGAGCACGAAGACCGTGCGCTGGGTATGGTGCGCACCGAAGTCCGCAGCCGCCTGGCCGACTCGCATTTAGGCCACGTCTTCCCCGACGGCCCCGAGCCGACAGGTCTGCGCTATTGCATGAACTCGGCATCGATGCGGTTCATTCCTGCCGCCGAACTCGAAGCCGAGGGCTACGGGCAGTACGCGTCGCTATTTGCTGGACAGTAATCCTTCGTCGACGCTAGCTCCGGCCCGGTGGACGCAGGTCTGCCGGGCCTTTTTGTGTCTAGGCAAACGCCGGTAAGAAGCCGTGCAACTTGGCTTCGAGCGCGCTGGGCGGAGCAGGCTTGGCGAGGAAATCGGTAGCGCCTGCCGAGATCGCCTGGTGAACGTCGGCACGATCCGAGCGGCCCGAGACCATCAGGACGGGCGTCGTAGCGTAGCGGCGAGAGGCCCGCATCAGGAACAGCAGTTCGAGCCCCGACATGCCCGGCAGATTCCAGTCGAGCAGGATGATGTCGTACGTGTGCCGCTGCATGAGGATCAGCGCGTCCTCGCCGGATTCTGCGTGGTCGACGCGGGAGAAGCCGAAGCGGACGAGTTGGCGGAGTGTGACGTCGGCAGTGAGTTGGACGTCTTCGATGAGGAGCAGGCGCAAGACAGCAGGGGAGTGGCTACCCACGTTGTCGGTCCGCCGCGCGCCGACTTAAATCCGCGGGTCTACTCTACCTTGCCCGGCGCGAGAGCAGGCACCAAGTCGCGCAGCTTTTCTTCGAGCAAGTCCAGCGGAACGGGCTTGGCGACGTAGTCCGTCGCACCTGCGCGCACGGCTTCCATTACGTCTTCGCGTTTCTGCTTCCCGGTAATCATCAGGATCGGCGTGTCGGCGTAACGCCGCGAGCCGCGCATGAATCGGAGCAACTCGACACCTGACATGCCGGGCAGCATCCAGTCGAGCAGCACGCCGCTATACGTCGTCTTGCGCAGCATGTCGAGCGCTTGCTCGGCCGACTCGGCATGGTGAGGCGTCTCATAACCCAGCCGTTCGATCTGGCGGATCATTGTGCGTGCGGCGAGGCCGTTGTCTTCGACGAGGAGAAGAGGCATGGGGTGCAAGTACGGAGGAGCATCCGAGGTATCGGCCGTAGGACGTTAGCACCAAAGCTACGACGAAGCGCGTGCGGTAACGATGCCGTCCGGATAGGCGGGAGGTGTTGGCGGTAAATCGTGCCGCGGAGGACGGAAAGCGCAACCGGCATACATACGAGAAGGCGCATTTAGACGCAAGTACGCAAGCG
>CAXBBB010000304.1:0-4097 GCA_963973615.1 uncultured Rhodothermales bacterium
CTCGACGAAGAGCGACGCCAGTTCGTCGGGATCGGCTTTGCGATCGTTGGTCAGCCCTTCGAGGCGACGCCATTTGTCGGCGTTCTGTTGGAGAAAGGTGGCCTCGCGCACGGGCAGCGGGTGGAGCGAAAGAGAGAGCGTAGCGCCAAAATAGCGACGCGGGCGCTCTCCTACTATCTTCCGCACACGGCTACTTCTCGCACCCATGATCCACGTTCAGACCGCCCACAACGTCACCCTCGCCCTTGAACCGGCAGGCCTGGGCGACCGGATCCTCGCCTACGTGATCGATATAGCGATCCTACTTGGGTACAACACGCTGATGTGGCTATTCCTGTTTGCCATCAAGTTCGGATCCTACGGATCGGAAGCTGTGATGGTCGCTCTTTTCAGCTTGCCGTGGCTGCTTTACTTCCCCGTTTTCGAGATCGCCATGGACGGGCAGACGCCGGGCAAGAAGGCGCGCAAGATCCGCGTCGTTCGGCTGGATGGTGAGCCGCCGTCGATTGGCGACTATCTGCTACGCTGGCTGCTGGGCTTCGTCGACTTCACGATCTCGACCGGAGCCGTCGCCGTAACGAGCATCGCGCTGAGCCAGCACTCGCAGCGGTTGGGCGATATGGCCGCAGGGACGACCGTCGTCAGCGCCAGAGATCGCGCCCGACTGAGCGACACGCTGTTCGAGCGGATAGACCACGCCGCCGACGTGACCTACCCCGAAGCCGCCCGGCTCAGCAACGCCGACGTCTCCCTCATTCGCGACGCCATTCGGGTGATCCGCATCGAAGGTGTGACGGTGCAGTCCAGAAAGATCGCCCAGTCTGTCATCGAAGTGATCGAGTCGGCGTACGGCATCACGACCGGCGAGCAGCGCCCCTACTTCTTCCTGCGCACCCTTCTGCAAGACTACACAACGCTCGCAGGAACCGCCGACGCCGCATTCGAGCCGGTGGCGTGAGCGCGTGGAGGCCAACGTCCCCCTCACAGGACTGGCATCGCGAGAAGCGGAGCAGCCTGCCCCGGACTTGATCCGGGGACATGGCGATCTCCGGCAACAGCGGCTAGCTCTGGGGATCGCCACGCTTCGCTCGTGATGACAGGATCAGGGTGCAGCGGCGGCCGCACACTCATGCTTCTTCCACATCCTCCACTTCAGGCTCTTCCACCTCGAACCGAAGTGCCTGAGCAACGCGCCCGAACAATTCGTCAACCGATCCGCCCGACTCGTACAGCACGTGCCTGGCGCTTTCGCGGTGGACATAGAGCCAGTGCGCCAACACGCGGACCTCGTCGATCTCGCGCTTGAGGTAGCGTTCGGGTCGCGGCGGATCAGCCGAGAAGTGGCGGTCGAGGAAGTCGCGGATGCGCTCCGCATCGCCAGCCGACGGATCGGTACCCAACGTCAGCGTCTCGACGTGGCGTCCGTAGCGGATGGCGAAGACCTGCCGCCCGATCTGCCCGGCGGCGGGCTGCACTACGACGGCGTGGTGGTCCATGACGGACTGAGCAACCGAGCGCCGTTTCTGCGTCATGTTCTGGAGCGATTGGAGCCAATCGCGGTACTGTCCCGCCAGTTCGTATTCGCGGTTCGCAGCAGCCTCCTTCATCGCCTCGACCAGCCGCTCCAGGATCGACGTGTCGCGGCCCGTCACGAACGCGCGGACGCGGTCGACTTCGGCTGCGTATTCGGCGGTTAGGTCGCCTTCGCACGGCCCCATACAGCGGCCGACTTCGTAGTAGAAGCAGCGCTGCCCCCTCGCGAGCGTGGCGTCGTCGCAGGGGCGAAGTTGGAACAGACGCTCAACGACCTGAATGATCGCCTCGGCCTGCCGCCTGCCGCCGAGTGGCCCGTAGTATTCGGCGCCATCGTCCAGGATGTACGGCGTGGCCTCTACGCGGGGGAGTCGGTGGCTGGCGTCGAGTCGCAGGAACGGGCGGTTGCGATAGCGCAGCGAGGCCCGGTTGAACTTGGGCTGGATCTCCTTGATCAGCTTGGATTCGAGCAGCAGCGCCGACAACTCGCTCCCCGTCTCCTCGTGTGAGATGCTGCGAACCGTTTCCACCAACCGGCGCAGACGCGGCGTGTGCGCTTCGATAGCCGTGAAGTACGACCGAACGCGACTGCGCAGGTTGAGCGCCTTGCCGACGTAGACGACGGCTTTGTTGGCGTCGCGCATGAAGTAGACGCCGGGCCGTTCGGGGAGCGCCGCTGCCGCCTCGCGCACCTTTTGCAGATAGCGCGGCGCCTCGCCCTTTTTTGAGTATCGCCGATTCTGAAACGCCAGCACATCGTCGACCGAGCGCAAATCCTGGTAGTCGAGGTACTTCAAGAAGTGAAGCAACACCTGAGCCGTAGCGTCGGCGTCGCCCATCGCGCGGTGGCGCCCGTTGATCGGGATGCCGAAGTGGTTGGCGACTGATCCTAGCCCCTTGCTCCGCAGTCCGGTCAGGATGCGCCGAGCCAATCGGAGCGTACACAACTTCGGGTTGGACGGCTCAGGCAATCCCAGCCGACGCGCTTCCGCTGCGACAAAACGGGCGTCAAACGGGACGTTATGAGCTACAAAGACGCCATCGCCCAGAAAATCGAGGTATTCGGGCAGCACCTGATCGATCGTCGGCGCGTCGATGACGGCGGCGTTCGAGATGCCTGTCAGTTGCGAAATGCGGCGCGGCACGATCACGCCCGGATTGACGAGCGACTGAAAGCGGTCGATGATCTTGCCTCCCTTCACCTTGACCGCGCCGACTTCCAGAATCCGTGACTTGTCCGCCGACACACCCGTGGTTTCCAAGTCGGTGACGACAAACGTGGCAGAAGAGGCGAGCATAGAGCGGGGAAAACGCGTAGAGTACGGCACCTAAGGTGACGACGTGGTGTCAGCACTGCGAAGCGAAGTAAGTGAGTGGCCACTGCTCTTGCTTTCGTGCCTACGAGCAGGTGAACGACTGCCTCACCCCGACCCTTGTCATCGCGAGCACAGCGTGGCGATCTCCAAACTGTGTCGATTGGACGGAAATCGCCACGTCCCCGGATCAAGTCCGGGGCAGGCTGCTCCGCTTCTCGCGATGCCAGTCCTGAAGTGCGTCGCTCAGCCGCCCCAGTCGGCCAGCGCATCCGGGTCGTAGAGGCCGACGAGTTGACCTTCACGCGCGTTCTTTCCGGCCAGCTTAACGGCGGCGACCATTCCCTTGCGCATCTGCACGCGCGCTCCGGTCAGCGCGTGGACGGCGTAGCTGATATCCGGATTGTGGCCGACGCAGGCGACCCGGCCTTCGTGTGCGGCAAAGGCGTCCAGGTAAGCAGTAGGAGAAGCGCCCAAGCCCAAGGCGGATTCGTGGCTGACTCGAACGCCCCACACGTCGGCGAGGAGTTCGGCGGTCTGGCGGGCGCGGTCGAGCGGGCTGGTGACGAGGTGAGCGGGCGTCAGTCCGGCGCGCTTCAGGGCACGAGCCTGGCGCCTCATCTTGTCACGCCCCTCGTCGGTAAGCTCACGCGTGAAGTCGGTCCCATCGCGGCCCCTATCGTGAGCGATTCCGTGGCGGATGAGGTAGAGCAGCGGCATGAGGACGTGAGGAATACAGGGCGAGGTACACGCGTGGGCGGAACGGAGTTCGGGTGGAATGCATCGACTTTGTCGGCATCGGTGGAAACGCTTCCCGCCGCGCCGCCGTTTTCCAACCTACTACTTCACCCAACAAAGATCGCCCCATGGCCAAGCTCAGCCCCATCAAAGTCACCGTCATCGGCGCCGGAAACGTCGGAGCCACCGTCGCCGACTGCGTCGCCCGCAAAGACATGGTCGACGAAGTGGTCCTCGTAGACATCGTCGACGGCGTGCCGCAGGGCAAGTCGCTTGACATGGTCGAGGCCGCTCCGATCCACCTCTACGACACCAAGATCACCGGCACGACCGACTACGCCGATACCGCCGGATCGCACATCTGCGTCATCACGGCAGGCCTTCCGCGCAAGCCGGGCATGAGCCGCGACGACCTGCTCGCCAAAAACGCTTCGATCGTCAAGAGCGTGACTGAGCAGTTCGCCAAGCACAGCCCCGACGCCATCCTGATCGTCGTCTCCAACCCGCTCGACG
>CAXBBB010000305.1:0-4091 GCA_963973615.1 uncultured Rhodothermales bacterium
CGACGGCGTCCACTCTTGCGATTCGTCGATGGTGCCGCCGGTTGCCGTCCGGCCCAGCGCGGCGATGCTGGACACGTGGACGAGTTTGCGTACTCCGGCGTGCAGGGCGGCGTCGCACACGTGGCGCGTGCCTTCGACGTTGACCCTATGCATCGCCGACACGTCGCGTCCGTCATCGACCAGGGCGGCGCAGTGGTAGACGCGTGTGACGCCTTCCATAGCTAGAGCGAGGCTTTCCGGGTCGGTGATGTCGCCCATCGCTCGGTCGACGTAGAGGGAGGCGCCTCCCAGCAGATCGAGTTGAGACGTGGGGCGGATGAGGATGCGGACGCGCTCGTCATCGGCTACCAACGAGCGGACGAGGGCGGAGCCGACCATGCCGGTGGCTCCGGTGACGAGGGTGAGGTCGGACATTTGGGCAGAGGTAGAGGAGCTCGGCGAACCTGTCGCGATGGGTCCGGGTTCGGCGCACCAGAACGGGCATCCGCCGCGTTGACTCTCCATGCCCTACTTGATGCGTTTTTTACTCCTGTTGCTGTTCGCCGCTCCGCTAGCCGCACAACCCGATGTGCGCGTCGCCGCCGTCCAGTATGAGGGAGGAGGCGACTGGTACCAGGCGCAGACGCCGCTGCCCAACATGCTGGCCTACCTGCGCAACCACTCGCTCATCCGGCTCGCCGATCAGCCCGAAGTCGTCGAGTTGTCGACCGATCGCATGTTCTCGTTCCCGGTTCTGGTGCTGTCCGGCCACGGCAACGTCGTCTTTACGACCGACGAGGCCCTCCGTCTGCGCCGCTATTTGCAAACGGGCGGCTTTCTCTTTGTCGACGACGATTATGGACTCGACCCCTATATCCGCCGCGAACTAGCCAAGGTATTTCCCGATCAGGAGTTGGTCGAACTGGCCGACGATCATCCGATCTACACATCGCATTTCGCTTTCCCCGATGGTCCGCCCAAAGTCCACGAGCACGACGGCGCCGCGCCGCGCGGATACGGCCTGTTCCACGAGGGGCGACTGGTCGTGTTCTACTTGCACGAGTCCAACATCACCGACGGCTGGGAGTCGGGCGACGTGCATCCCAATGCGGCCGCTGTCCGCGACGCCGCGCTCCGAATGGGCGTCAACGTGCTCGCGTTCGCGCTGACGCAGTAGTCGGCGGCCGTGCCGGTCTCCGCCGCCGACATCGCCCGGTTCATCCGGTCGGACGTGCTGACAGACGCACCGGTCGTCGCCCAGGGGCCGAATCCAGCCGACAACGATCCGGCCGGACTATGGCAGGGCGATGGCGAACGCGTCGCGCGCAAACTCGTCTGGGCGGTCGAGCCGACACCGGACGATGCGACTCGGGCGATAGAGCAGGGCGCCGACGTACTGCTCGCGCATCGTCCGTGGCGGATGGGCAACGCGCCTGATGGACTGACCGTTCTCGCGTTCCATCGCGCCCTCGACGACGTGCTGGCAACCGGCTACAACCCGATGCTCGCCCGGCTGTGGCGGATGTCCGACGTGCAGCCGCTGGGCGCGACGCGCCGATTGTCGGCGTTGGGCATGATCGGAACGCTGCCCGAGCCGGATGCCGATTGGCCCGCACGCGTCGTCGAGACGTTTGGCGCTGTCGAGTCGCACGTAGTCGGCAGATCGCGCACCGTCCAGCGTGTGGCGGTCGTCGGGGCGCTGAGGGCGGATCTGATCGAGCGAGCAGCGGCGTATGGCGCGGACGCCTATGTGACAGGGCAGATGCGAGGCGGAGCGCGTAGTGCGGTGCTGCGGAGTGGGCTGCACGTAACGGCCGTCGGCCACGCGCGGGGTGAGGAGTGGGCGATGCAGCAGGTAGTGCAGGCGCTAGCGGGGCGGTTTTCGCACGTGGAGGTGATCGCGCTGGATGCGGGGCATAAGCTGTAACGCTCTCACTGGGTGGGATGCTCAAAGCGGTGCGCTCGTTAGACGCATTTCTCTGATCCGCCCTTTCCATGTCAAGCCAACCGTTCGCCGATTTTCTCCCCGACGCGCAAACCCGCTTCGCCGAGTTCTGGGCTGCCGTGCCTCACGACGCACACATCGTCGTGTTCTGCCACTTCGACGCCGATGGACTGGCTGCTGGAGCGCTGTTCGGTCGCCTGCTTCCCCACATGGGATACACCGACGTTCACGTCGAGCCGTCGGGCAAGGGCGAAAACGCGTTCACCGACGCGGCGCGCAAACGCATCGGCGCGTTGAAGCCGGATGCCTTGGTCGTCACCGACCTGGGCGTCAGCTCCCAAGGCGTGCTCCCGCACGTGCCGACGCTTTACGTCGATCACCACCTGCCGACGGGCGAGCCATCGGACGCGACCGTCATCACCGGCTACGGCGTAGATCCCATTCCCAACTCGGCGTGGCTGGCGCACGAACTGTTCAGGCCGTTCGTCGACGAGGAGACACACGCCGCCGTCGACTGGGTCGCTGCGGTCGGCACGCTCTCTGATCTGGGCGACAAAGCGCCCTGGCCTCCACTGGCTGCGACGAAAAAGCGGTTTACGACCAAGTGGCTCAAGGAGGCTGTCGTCTTGTGTAATGCCGCCCGCCGTGCGCCGGCCTTCGACGCGGCGACGCCGCTGCGCATCCTGATGACGGCCGAGCATCCGCGCGCATTCGGCGACGAGTCTGTTGAGGGGACCGATCGCCTCGCCCGCTACCGAAAGCAGGTCAACACCGCCGTACGTAAGGCACGCAGAGTAGCGCCGACGTTCAGCGAGACGCGGCCCGTCGCCCTGCTCGAAATCGACTCGCCGTGTCAGATTCACCCGCTGATCGCGCAGCAGTGGCGCGGGCGGTTGCCCACCTACGCCGTCATCGCCGCCAACCGGGGCTATATGCCCGGCGTGATCGCCTTTTCGTCGCGCACCAAGATTCCCGGCTTCAGCCTGCCCGAGATGTACCGCACGGTCGACCTGGGCGCCGAACTCAACGCGCAGTTTGGCAACGGGCACGATCAGGCGTCTGGCGGGCACTTACCTCCCGAGGCGTTCGAGAGGCTTCTGGCTGGATTGGGGTTCGAGCGTGAACGGGACGCGAACTGAACCGTAGATTTCGACACCGACCTATCCGCGCCATGCCTACGTCTACCGCCGTTCAACCCGCCGTGCCTTCTGCTGTCCCGGTCGGCGAGCCGATCACGTTCGATGACTACATCGCCCGCGATGATGACCGCAAAGCCGATTTGATTGACGGACACCTGATCGACGATATGCCAACGTATGAGCACGAAAAACTCTTCTATTTCCTCCTGTTTGTGCTGGGAGGATTCGTCAGCAAGCGCAACCTCGGCGAAGTGCTCGGTTCACGAACGCCAGTCCGCATTGATGGGCGAAACGGAGTCGAGCCGGATATACTCTTCGTGCGGAAAGACCGGATCGGGGTGATCGAGCGGCTGTACCTGAGTGGGGCTCCGGACGTGGCCGTCGAGATCGTGTCGCCGACTTCGACGCGCCGCGACTACGTGCGTAAACGGGCAGCGTACGAGCAGATGGGTGTCGCCGAATATTGGCTGATCGATCCGCAGGAAAACACGACGCTGTTTTTGCGCCTGACCCCGGGCGGCACCTACCGCGACGTAACTCCTGCGCCTGGTGAGCAGTTCGAGAGCTACGCTGTCGCCGGATTCGCACTCGATCCCGCGCTTCTGTTCGCCGACGAGTTGCCGAACGAGTTCGACTTGCTCACCGAAATGCTGAACGAGTTGAGCTAGCGTGATGCCGCGGATAGTCTAACCGACCCGATTACGACCTACGCCGCAGCGCGTACACTGGACACTTCTAGATCGAGCCACTCGTCGAGGATCGGCCAGGCGTCTTTGAGCGAAGCGAGGATGTGGTCGGGGTTGTCGGCCTGGAGTTCGTCGGCGTCGTAGTTGCCGGTCGTGACGGCGAGGGTGAATGCGCCAACGGTCTGGGCGCAGCGGGTGTCGTAGGGCGTGTCGCCGATGATGCACACGTCGGCGCCGTCGACCGAGATGCCGGTTCGGGCTTTGAACTGCTCCATCGCTAGGGCAGGAAGGCAGTTGCGCTCGGGGTGGTCGGATGCAAACGCGCCCCACTCGAAGTGCTCG
>CAXBBB010000306.1:0-4068 GCA_963973615.1 uncultured Rhodothermales bacterium
CCGAAGCAAACAGCCTCTTTAGTCTTGGCCGATGAAGTCGTAGTGTTCAGCCAAACCTATCACGTCAGGTGAGCTATTCATCTATCTCCCCGTCATCCCCGACTTGATCGGGGATCCATCACTGCGTAGCAGATTTCTGGATTTCCGGTGCGCGGAAATGACGGAAGTAGAAAACGGAACGCCTTCCTTTTCCCCCTTTACACTGCACTTAGACCTGTGCCGAGACGCACCCCACGAGCCTCGCTTCTCCGGGACCCACCGTTGGACTATGAACTACTTCCGCCGCAGCGTCATCACCGTCTCGACGTGCGCCGTGTGGGGAAACATATCGACGGGCTGGACGCGCTCGACGGTGTACGTATCGAGTAGCCCCGCCAAATCACGCGCCTGCGAACGCGGGTTGCAGCTGACGTAGACCAACCGCTCGGGCGCAAGCTCGGCGATCTGCTTGACGACTTTGTGGTGCATCCCGGCACGCGGCGGGTCGACGATCAGTACGTCGGGCGTGCCGTGCTTGCGGACAAACTCCGGCGTGAACAGCTTGAGCATATCGCCCGCGACGAACGTGGCGTTCGAGATGCCGTTGCGCTCGGCATTTGCCTTTGCGTTGGCGACGGCCTCGGGTACCAGCTCGACGCCGACGACGTGCTTGACGTGAGGTGCGCAGAACAGCGAGATCGTTCCGGCGCCGCAGTACAGGTCGTAGAGCAAGTCGTCCGGTCCCAGACCGGCGGCCTCGCGCGCGGCGGTATACAAGACTTCGGCGCCCTTGGTATTCGTCTGAAAGAACGCGTGCGGGTCGATCTCGAACGTCAACCCGCCGATGGTGTCGTGCAGCAGTCCCGGCCCGTAGATCGTCCGCGTCTCCTCGCCGATCGACGTTTGACCCAGACCGGTGTGGATCGTGTTCACGAGCGTCGTCACCTCGGGGCAGTCGTTCTGCAACGTCGTCGCCAGTTGCTCCATCCGCTTGTGGACGAAGCCGTTAGTGACCAGGTTGACGAGCGTCTCGCCCGTGTGCACACCTTGCCGAATGACGAGGTGACGCAAAAAGCCCTCGTGCGTGTGGACGTTCCACGGCTGCCAGTTCTCCCACTTGGCCAGTTGCCTGACGCGGTTGACGATGCGTACGCTCAGTTCGGACTGCAGATGACACTCGTGCAGATCGACGACTTTGCCATAGAATCCCGGCGGGTGCAGCCCCAGCCCGAAGTCACGGTCGAACGACGCGTCGCTACCGATCTCGTCTTGCGTCAGCCAGCGCTCGGCCGAGAACGAGAACTCCATCTTGTTGCGATAGAAATAGACGTCCGGCGATGGCAGCGTCGGCTCGACGACGATATCGCTCAGCCCGGCTTCGTACCGCAGCGCCCCCTCGACACTCTCGCGCTTGGCTTCGAGTTGAGCCGCGTAGTCGACGTGCTGCCACTTGCATCCGCCGCAGACGCCGAAGTAGGCGCAACGCGGCTCGACGCGCAACGGCGACGGCTCCAGCACTTCTAGGATGCGAGCTTCGGCGTGCTTGCGCTTCTTTTTGAACACCTGCGCGCGGACTTTATCGCCCGGTACGGCGCCGCCGACAAACACGACGTATCCGTCGACGCGGGCTAAACTCTTGCCTTTGTCAGCAAAAGATTCGATGGTGAGTTCGAGTTCGTCTCCTCGTTTCATGGGCGGCGGGTGCTAGAAAGGAAACGGCCCGGCAGCGTGGGGCTGCGGGCCGTCGGTAGAAGTTCGGCGGAGAGCGATTAGCTGTCTTCTTCGTCGAACATGAAGTCGTCGTTGCCGATGGGGTAGTCCGGCCAGACTTCGATAATGTTTTCGTACGGCTCGCCGTCGTCCTCGATGGCTTCGAGATTTTCGATCAACTCGATAGGCGCGCCCGTACGGTCGGCGTATTCAAGCAGTTCGTCTTTGTTGGCGGGCCAAGGGGCGTCTTCGAGATACGAAGCGAGCTCAAGCGTCCAGTACATACAGGCTAGGGCGTGGGATAGATGGAGCGGGACGATAGGACATCCCGCGCCTTAGCGCAACCCCTTCCTGTGACGTTCACGCACCGAAGGCGAGAATCTCTCTTCTTCGGTGCGCCAGTCGGATCAGTGAAGCGACAGCGGCGAAACGGCCTGCTCGCTTTCGGCCACCAGCGCGCGGTATGCCTGAGGCGACATGCTCGGTGCCATCAGCTCGACTGGGTTGATCGGCTGACCGTTCGACAAGTTGTGCACTTCGTAGTGAAGGTGGGGCCCGGTCGAGCGACCCGTGCTACCGACCGATCCGATGCGGTCGCCGCGCGAGATGCGCTGACCGACTTTCAAGCCCGGTGCAAAAGCCGACATGTGGGCGTACAGCGTTTTGTATCCGCTCTCGGCGTGGGTGACTTCGACGAAGTTTCCGAACGTGCTGCTGACTTCAACCTTGCTCACGACGCCGTTGCCGGATACGTAGATGGGCGTTCCGGCGCGTGCCACGATGTCGAGTCCCTGGTGCATCTTGCTCACGCGCAGGATCGGGTGGTGACGCATTCCATAGCCTGAGATGATCGAACCCGAAACCGGCTTGAGAACCGGAAGCTCAGCGAAGAACGCAGCGCGCTCGCTGGCCTTTTCGGTCAGGTCTTGATACGAGGCGCGCTGCTGGCCAATCTGACGCTCGAGCGTCCCGATCATCTGAGCCGACGAACGAAGCAGGTCGCCCGTCTCGAAGCGTCCAAAGTCCGCGAACTCATCGACACCGCCGACGCCCATCTGACGGACGTCATCCGAGATCGGATCGGCGTTGAGGATCGAGCGGTAGACTTCTTCGTCGGTGCGTGCGAGTCCTGCGAGTTGGCTCTGGAAGCGCTCCATGCTCACGTGCGCAAGCGAGAGTTGGTCGCGAAGCGCGTTGCGCTCAGATGCGAGGGAGCGCTCCTGCGGCGTCAGCGTGAAGTGGTCGAGGCCGAGTGTCAGACCGCCAGCGAGGACGAGTGCGAGGACCAGAACGACCGTGCCACGGATGGCGAGTTGGCTTTTGCGCGGCTGTACCTCGACGTAGGTGCAGTTCTGATGGTCGTAGTAGTAGTACTGGTTACGAGGCATACGGAGAGTGGTGGGAAGAAGGACGGCGGGAGAACTGCCGGTTCCGCTACGCACCTGACAGAGAATGGGAATCCACTCCCTGGCAGAAGCGTGGGCGTAACGCTCACGTAGCAAAGATAGCGAGTAACACGCACCAAGGCCAACCTTTGGTGAAGATTAGCAAACTCCACGCCGGAACTCTATATCTGGACGCATACGAACATTCGTATGCACATATCGAACACCTCCCTCTACCCCGCGGCTACTCCACATCTTGCTCAAAATACTCCGTTGCACGCAGCGTGTGCCCCTTTGGGCCCTTCATCTTCTTCCTCAATCGCTTGGCGAACACATCGGCCGGATTGTATCCGTAGTGGCGTAGCAAATAGTTCATCGCGATGACTTCGCAGATGACGGTGATGTTCTTTCCGGGTGTCACGGGAAGCCGTACCAACGGTAAGTCAACTCCGACGACGTCCTTGTATTCCTCGATCATGTCGACCCGAGTATAGTCTTGGTCAGGGTCCCAGAGTTGCAGATTGACGATCAGTTCGATCCGCTTCTGAAACCGGATCGCACGGATGCCGAACATCGCCCGCACGTCGATCAGGCCTAGGCCACGGATCTCCATAAAGTGCTGCACCAGGTCGGTCCCCGCTCCCATCACGACATCGTGCTTGCGCGTCGCCACGACGACATCGTCTGCCACCAGCCGGTGGCCTCGCTCGACAAGGTCTAGGGCGACTTCGCTCTTGCCGATGCCCGCTTTCCCCTGAAGCAAGACCCCGACGCCGTATACGTCGACGAGTGAGCCGTGCAGCGACACCTGCTTGGCGAACTGGTCTTCGAGAAAGTTCGTCGCCTTCGTCATGAAGCGCGTCGTGGAGATGGGCGTACGGAAGACGGGCAGCCCGCGCGCCTGCGCCTGCGCCATCTGCTCATCCGGCAAGGTGTTATCGGCGGTGAGGACAATACAGGGCATGGCGTGTGAGATCAGCCGCCTGAAGGCTTC
>CAXBBB010000307.1:0-4063 GCA_963973615.1 uncultured Rhodothermales bacterium
GGCTGCTTCCCATGCCTCCTCCAACCGCAGCCGCAGTTGGACCGCCTCGGACTGTCCGGGATACACGAGCGACGATACAGACAGACCTAGCAACCGAACGGCGCGCGAAACGGGAGCGGCGTGTAACAGGCGCACGGCTTCTGCGTGGAGGGCGTCCGAGGTTTCGATCAGGTCCGATCCGGTGTGGGCGCGTGTATGGAGGGCAAAGTCGGCGTACTTCGTCTTGAGTGTGACCGAACGCCCGCGCAACCGATGCGTCGCTAGCCGGTCGGCTAGCTTCTCGGCGATGGGACGTAGCAACGCTTCCATCTCGGTGAGGCGACTCACGTTGTGCCCAAACGTCCGCTCGGCACCGACGGATTTGCGGATGCGGTGCGGGCGCACCTCACGCGGATCGTCGGCCTGAGCGATGCGCCACAGCCAGCGCCCCGTCTTGCCCAGGTGACGCTCCAACTCGTCCTGTGTTCGCCGCGCTAGGTCAGCGCCGGTGCGTAGGCCTAGCCCGTGCAGCCGAGCCGCTGTTACCGGACCGACGCCGTGGAACTGCTCGACGCGCAAAGCGGCTACAAACGCCAATGCCTCGTCCGGCGTGACGACGGTCAGTCCATTCGGTTTGTCCATCCCGCAGGCGACTTTGGCGATAAACTTCCCCGGACCGACACCCGCGCTCGCCGTCAGCCCGGTTTCACGTGCGATGTCGGCTCGGATACGCTCGGCGATCCGCGTCGCCGATGGCGGACCGATCTTGGTCCGCGTCACGTCGAGGTACGCTTCATCAAGCGAGAGCGGCTCTATCAGATCGGTATAGCGGGCGAAGATGGCCCGCACGTGCTGGCTGACCTCATGATAGACCGAGAAGCGGGGCGGCACGACGATGAGATCGGGGCAGCGGCGCATCGCTTCGAACGTGGGCATCGCGCTTCCTACGCCAAACGGGCGCGCTTCGTACGACGCCGTCGTCAGAACGCCGCGGCGTCCCGCTCCACCGACAGCTATCGGCTTGCCACGCAGACTCGGATCGTCGCGCTGCTCTACTGACGCGTAGAACGCGTCCATATCGACGTGAATGATCTTACGGTGGGACACTCGGCCTGGAGGATGCGGGTGTAAAGATATGTGTCACTAAATACGACAGTTCTTTTTTATACATGTGTATTCGTATAACGACCAGAGAAGTAAGTCCATTATTTGCGCACAAGTCACAGTGGTTCTACCTTTCGAATTGCGCGTGCTTTTGAGCTGCGTACTTGAGCCGAGACTGTATTTCATGGTGGTGATACGGTCTTGGCTCATTTTCGTAGTGAACCCGCGAGCGGCCGCGTTTCGACTTCAGCGTTCAGGTGAGCTATGGGCGCTACTACCGGTAGGCGCGAAGCGTGAGTATCTTGACGATTGACTTCCATTCGTCCCTTGCTATGATCCAGGCTGCCTCGCTCTCGCCCACTCGCTCTACGCCGCTCGCTCAGATGCGCAGCGCGGATGCTTCGCTTCTCGTCCAGATCGCTGGAATCGTCGGTTTCGCATTGCTGGCTGCCTTGGGCGCTCAGGTGCGCATCTATCTCTGGGAAGTCCCGATCACGCTCCAGACGGCGGCCGTCTATGGCGCTGGCCTCTTTCTCGGTGGACGCAACGGCGCGCTGGCGATGCTGGGCTACTTGCTGATGGGCCTCTTTCTGCCGGTCTTCGCCGGAGCCGAGTCCGGCATGACCTACCT
This sequence comes from uncultured Rhodothermales bacterium, assembly GCA_963973615.1. Taxonomy (GTDB): domain Bacteria; phylum Bacteroidota; class Rhodothermia; order Rhodothermales; family BA12; genus CAXBBB01. The sequence continues at coordinate 1,715 of CAXBBB010000307.1, forward strand.
CGTAGGCGCCGCTTCGACGGGCTACCTCCTCTCCTACCCGCTCGTCGCCTTCCTGATCGGACGAATGACGTCAGCAGACGCATCGCTTGGTCGCCTGCTCGGAGCATCGGCCCTCGGCGCCCTCCTTCTGTTCACCTCGGGCGTGACGTGGCTGCACTTCGCTGCCGGACACACGACCTGGGCCGAGTCGATCTACAAAGGCTTCGTCCTCTTTATCACGTGGGACCTGTGCAAAGTCGCTCTGGTTGCCGGAGGCTACGCCGGACTGAACCGCCTGACGAATCGCGGCTGAACCGTCGGTGCGAAGAACGACGCACGCGCCCGCAACAGACGACCGCTTCTCTGTCCCACTGCGTGGCATAGAGGTAGACGACCACACGCGCTGCGCTCACTACGACGGTCCGACGGACATCGTCGCTATGCGGCTGGGCGATACGTTCTACCCCTGTCGAACTTGCTTTGAGAAAGCCGGTAAGTGGACGGGCGAAGCGGACCCACGCGCCCAACCAGATGACCTCGCCGTGCTCTGCGGCGCCTGCCGGACGGTGCTCACGGTCCGCTCGTATCTCGCATGCGGTCATGCGTGCCCCTCATGCGGATCGGCGTTCAATGCGGGCTGTGCGGCCCATCGCGATCTGTATTTCCGGTTGGACCCGTAATGCGGTGGGCGTCGGGTTCGAGATTTACTTGGCGAACAGGCTATTGAGGTTTTCGAGCGCTTTGAACTCGAGTGCGTTGCCGGACGGGTCTAGGAAAAACATCGTGGCCTGTTCGCCCGGCTCCCCTTCAAAACGGATGTAGGGTTCGATGACGAACGACACGTCGGCAGCGCGCAAGCGGTTCGCAAGGGCGCGCCAGTCGTCCATTGCGAGCACGACGCCGAAGTGAGGGATCGGCACGTGGTGCCCATCTACGGCATTACTTGTAGGAGGCGCGGCGCTGGCATCGGCGCTATAATGAGCGACGATCTGGTGCCCGAAGAAGTCGAAGTCAATCCAGTGTTCGGCGCTGCGACCTTCGGGACAGCCCAGCAGTCCCCCATAAAACGCGCGGGCGGCTTCGAGATCGTGAACGGGGAAGGCGATGTGGAACGGGCGGAGTTCGCTCATGAGGCAAGAGGGTATCGTTGTACAAAGCTACCTCATCGCGCCGTCCTCGCAGAAGCGCCGCGCAACTCTACTCCACGTCTGATCACGGTAGCGTCAGCCGGATGCCAAGCCCGAAATGGCGCCCTTCAATCGGCCCATACACGTACGCCGTGTCGAAAGTCGAGCCGAACCCCGGTACGCCTTCGTAGAAACCGACAAGTGGGCTAGGTTGCCGGTACGCAAATATGTTGTTGATGGCCGCATACACTTGAAGCAGGCGCCTACCGATTGGCACGTCACGCGTCGCCTGAATGGTGTGGACGGTGTATAGGGGTGAGCGGCCGCGCAGTGGGTTGCCGGTAGCAGTTTGATAGGCCTCACGCGTGCTCTGGGCATAGTCGGGAAGCTGCATCGGCCCGGTCAGGCGTGCGGTGTAGTCGACGACGGTTTCGAAGGGGGCCTCCCACGTCAGTGTGGCGGTGCCCTGGACAGTCGGCGCGAATTCAAGTGGGCGCGTGTTGCCGCCCTCCTCTACGAATACGTCGAGCAGCGTCGTGCCCAGCGTGTAGCGCACATCGTCTGCGATGACGCCCTGAATCTGCGCGGCGACTCCGCGCGTCGTGGCGCTGCCGTCGAGGTTGGCGTAGCGGATCTCTCCAGGTGTGTCGTAGCCGGGTTCGATCTTGTTCGAGAAGCGCGTCCAGAATGCGTCGATGTCGAGCGTGATCGGCGCTCCCAGGCCATAGATGATTTGCTGAACACCGGACGCCACGCTAATGCTGCGTTCGGGGCGCAGATCTTCGAGAATGACGGTTGCGCGTCCGCCGGTATACGCAGCGTGGTCCTCGGTGAAGAGATTGACGACGCGGAAGCCCGTACCAACATTGAGGCGCGCAGTCGTGGCGCGGCTGGGTGTCCACTTCACCGACGCGCGAGGCGAGAGAATCGGACCGTAATCGGCCTGGTAGTCGACGCGCACGCCCGTGAGCACCCGCCAGCGATCCGAGATCGTCCAATCATCCTGCGCGAAGATGCCGGGCACGAATCGGTCGTCGGGCTGATTATCGAGCAGTTCGCCGCCCTCGTTAAATCGGCCTGTCGCGCCCGATGCGTCGTCGTAGCGCTGAACGCGGACCGCGGCGCCGAGGAGTAGACTGTGATGGGCGAGCCGGGTGTTTGCGGTCGATGGGCGCCAGACGGCTTGGGCGAAGGCGTCGGCTTGGAAGGCGTCGTAGGCCGCATCGCAATAAAACGAGTCCTG
>CAXBBB010000308.1:0-4048 GCA_963973615.1 uncultured Rhodothermales bacterium
GTTGGGGCCCCATCCACGGCTCGGGACTGCGCCCCTCGCTCTGGTAGCTCCAACTCCACTGGTCCTCGCGCAGTCCGGCACGCTCGGCGATCAGCCGGGCCGTCGTCCACAATTGGTCCTGGTATGGGTCGCCCTCGCGCAGGATGCGGACTGGCAGGCTGTGCGCGCTCAGCACGACATGCACCTCGTCACGCTCGCTCGGCGGAAACTCTTCGATTCCGGCGCGCACGCGGTCGGCGAACGCGTCGATGAGCAGGTCGGCGTCGTAATAGGCGTCGACGTAGGCAACTTCGATGTCGCCGCGATACATCTCCAGCCCCGAGCGCACTTTGGCCTGGTACTTGGCAATCGACATAGACGAGAAATGCGGCGCCAGCACGATGGCGACGGCTCGCTCGATACCGTCGTCGATCATCTGACCGATCGTCTCTTCGATCCACGGGGCCCAGTGGCGCATGCCCAAATAGGCTTTGAAGCGCGCAGGCTCCCCTTCGGGGTTGAGGTGGGTCATCGCACCGTCGATCTGCTGGCGCGTCAGTCCCATGATGGGCGAGGCGCCGCCGATTTGGCGGTAGTTATTGGTGATCTCGTCCAGCACGGCTGTCGTGGTCGGACGACCGTGACGAATGTCGGAGAGGTAACCGGCAATCTGGTCGAGCGACTCAGGGCCACCATAGGCCATGAAGAGAACACCGATGGGCGGGGTCGTGTCGGGCATGAGAGTAGTCTAAAAGGCGAAGAGCGTCAGCGGGCCGTCTGCTCGTGGACGTAGTCGGTGAGGCGGGCGACGGCGTCGGGCGGAGTGGCCGGGACGAGGCCGTGGCCGGTGTTGAAGACGTAGCCGGTTTGAGGTGCTTCCGATAGCACGCGATCGGCCTGGGCCTTGAGTTCACGCCACGGTGCCTGGAGCAGGTACGGGTCGAGGTTGCCCTGTAGGGGCAGGCCTCCCGGGCGCGACAGGGCGATGCGCTGGGCGGCTTCGACGAGCGACGGCCCCGAGTCGACGCCTATCGCGTCTCCTCCCGCCGCTGCGATGGCGTCCAGGTGGTTTGCCGTTCCCGTCGTAAAGTGGACGACCGGCTTGCCCGTGCGCTGCGCGATAGCGATCAGCTTTTTGGTGTACGGCGCTGCGTAGCGCTCGTAGTCGTAGCGTGACAGCGCGCCCGCCCAGCTGTCGAATACCTGCAAGGCGTCGGCTCCGGCCTTGGCCTGCTCGGTCAGAAAGCTGCCCGCAACGGTCACCAGCTTGTCCATCAACCGCTGCCAGGCGGCGGGCTCGTTATACATGAAGACGCGCGTGCGCTCGTACTTCTTCGATCCGCCGCCCTCGATGGCGTAAGCAGCCAGCGTGAAGGGAGCGCCTGCAAAGCCGAGAACGGGAACGCCCTGGGGCTCAAGTTCGGCCTTTACCATGCGGATGGCTTCGGGCGTGTAGGTCATCGTCTCGCCTGCGGGAGGAGTCGCCAGCAGGTCGACGGCTTTGGTCGAGCGGATCGGGTTGTCGATCACCGGACCGATGCCTTTCTCGAACCGCAGATCCAGCCCCATCGTCTGCAGCGGGGGCAGCAAGTCGGAGTAGATCACGGCCGCGTCCAGGCCAAACCGCCGGATAGGTTGAAGCGTGATCTCCGCCGCGATGTCAGGCGTCTTGACCATCGTCAGGAAGTCGTGCTTCTCGCGGATGGCGCGGTATTCGGGTAGGTAGCGGCCAGCCTGCCGCATGAACCACACGGGCGTAACGTCGGTGGGTTTGCCTGCGAGGGCGTCGAGGAATCGGGACACAGTAGTCGGGATGAATAGGTGGAGGCGAGCCGCTGGGCGTCAGTGACCAGAGCCGGTATGATCGCGGGTCCAGGCCAGCGGTCCGGCACTCTGCCAGACGGCTTTGCCGACGAAGAACGGGCCCAGGTTGTCGATGAACTCGGCCGTCTGGCGTGTCGATCGCATCCGCTGGACGACAGCCGAGAGCGGATGCAGGTCTTTGCCGACCAGTCCGGCGACGAAGTCGTTGTCGTTGGGGTCGAGGCCATGGCACGCCAGCCGGACGTCGTGCGCGTAGTCGCCCTTACCGAACGCCCTGCCGATGCCGCCGTGCTCCATCAGCATTCTGCGCTGCTCGTCGCGCGGCTCGCGCTCGAACCGACCGCTCCGGCGCAGTGGGTACCGGACGGCCCACGGCCAGTCCGGATTGGTGATGGTCGAGACCGGTCTGGCAATCAGCGCGCCCAACAAATCCTGCTCGTAGCCGATGGAGTACGTGCGGCCGAGCATGGTCAGGTGAGGCAGAGGCGTCAGTTCGGAAAAGGCCGCGCCGGCATGCAGACGCCTCCCCTCGTCCGCGAAGTAGTCGGCCTCTTCGTGAAACGTGACGACGGCTACGCCCAGCGGGTCCTGGACGCTTTCGTACAGGGCGCCGCCCACGCCTGAGGCTTCGAGCGCGTCGACGAGCGGGGCCGAATCACGGCATTCCGTATAGGCGAGCAGGCGAACGAACAAGCGTCGGTCGAGGGTCTGCAACGCGCCGTCGGCGGTCTTTCCCGTTTCTGCAAGGCTAATGCCCGCCGGGTTCGGCGCGGCTTCGCGCGAAGCCGGTTGGAGGTCGAGTGCCATAGCGGTAGGAAGGTTACGTAGTCGCCTCAGCAAGCCAGCGGGCGGCTTCGAGGGCGTAGTAGGTGATGATGAGGTCCGCGCCGGCGCGCTTGATGCCGGTGAGCGTTTCCAGGGCGGCACGCGGCTCGTCGATCCAGCCTTGGGCGCCTGCGGCTTTGAGCATCGCGTATTCGCCCGACACGTGGTAAGCGCCCAGAGGCCGGTCGGGAAAGGCGTCGCGCAGTCGGCGCACGACGTCCAGGTAGGCGACGGCGGGCTTGACCATCAGCAGGTCGGCGCCCTGGGCGATGTCGAGGGCGGCTTCGGCCAGGGCTTCGCGCGCGTTCGCCGGGTCCATCTGGTGCGTCCGACGGTCTCCAAATGCCGGGGCGCTCTCGGCAGCGTCGCGGAACGGGCCGTAGAAGGCAGAGGCGTACTTGACGGCGTAGGCGAAGATGCCCACGTGCCCAAACCCGGCTCGGTCCAACCCCTCGCGCAGGGCGCCGACGACGCCGTCGATCATCGAGGACGGCGCGACGAGATCGGCACCGGCCCGTGCGTGGCTCACGGCAGCGGCGACGTGCTGTGGAAGCGATGCCTCGAGGGCCAGAGATCCATCCGTTTCGACGAAGCCGCAGTGGCCGTGATCGGTGTACTCGCACAAGCAGACATCGGTGATGACAGCGATGCCGGGTACCTCGCTCTTGATGGCGCGCGTTGCCCGCTGCACGGCTTCCTCGTCGTCCAACGCAGCACTACCCTCGGCATCCTTGTGCTCGGGCAGCCCAAACAGCAGCAGCCCGCCGACACCCGCTTCGTACGCACGTTTCGCTTCGACGACCGCCTGATCGACGGACAGCTGAAACACGCCGGGCATCGATCCGATCTCTCGCCGCTCCCCCTCCCCTGCCCGCACGAAAAGCGGCAGGATCAGGTCGGCCGGGTCCAGCCGCGTTTCGCGGACCAACCGGCGCACGGCCGTCGAGGCCCGCAGACGCTGCGGCGCGGCATAGGGCAAAACGAGAGGATGCGTCATGGTCAGGTCAGGTGAAATGGCGTACGAGAGCGGTGGTGAGTCCGGCGATGTGGGGCGGGTCGGCTACGAGGCCGACTGCATAGCCACTCGCCTGGATCTCCTGCGCGGTCACGGGCCCGATGGCCGCCAGAAGGGTGTCGGCGGGGAGCGCGTAGCCGTCCGGGAGCGCAGACAAAAAGCCACGTACGCACGATGGGGAGGTAAATGTGACCGCATCGGGCATAGCGGCGAGCACGCCCGCCACGTGGGTAGGGTCGGCCCCCTCGACGGTTCGGTAGGCGACGGCGTCGTCGACCAGAGCGCCCCGAGCAATCAAACGCTCCGCGATGGCACGGCGGGCGATGTCGGAGCGCATCAGCACGACGCGGTCACCGGGCGAAACCGGCACCTCGTCGGCGAAGGCGTCACCCGTCGAAGTGGACG
>CAXBBB010000309.1:0-4040 GCA_963973615.1 uncultured Rhodothermales bacterium
GGCTAAAAGTGTAGATATAACAAGATATACTACAACGATCGTCGGCGGCGATGCGACGGGCTTTGCCGTTGGCGGCCTCGGAGTCGTCGTCGGGGAAAACCAAACCGGGTTGAGCGTCGGAGGGTTGGGAACGGTCGTCGGCGAGGACCTGCGCGGCATCAGTATCGGCGCAGGGGGCGTGGTCGTCGGAGGCGATCTGCGAGGTGCCTCGTTCGGGGGGCTGGGAACCGTGACGGGCGGCGCCATGCGGACCGTCACGGTGGGCGGACTGACGGTCGTCGCGCCCGACCTGCGCGGGCTGGCGATCAGTGGGGGCGTCGTCTACATTCCGGACGAAAAGCGGTCCAAATCGACGACGGACGCCAACGGCAACACGACCACGCGCCGGTGGAGCGAGGGTGGTAAGCTGAGCGGACTGTCGATAGCGCCCGTCACGGCAGTGAAAGGCACCCAGACCGGCTGGTCCATCGGGCTGCTCAACTACGCGCGTAATCTTGAAGGCGTCCAGATCGGCCTGATCAACATTGCACGCAACGGCGGACTGGCGACGGTCCTGCCTCTGTTCAACAAAGGCCGATAGCCCGTGCCGTTCACGCCGTTTCACTTGGGGCCGGGCGCGCTGTTCAAAGCCGCGCTGGGCAAGCGATTCAGCTTCCTCGTGTTTGCCGGATCTCAGGTGCTGATCGACCTGGAGCCGGGCGTTCGGATGGTGGTCGGCACCGACGTACTTCACGGGCCGACGCATTCGGTCGCGGGAGCGCTCGTCATCGGAGCCGTCGCCGCGCTGATCGGCAGGCCGATTTCCAACCTCGTGCTTCGGTTGGCAGCGCCCGATGCGCAGCCCGTCACGTGGGTGGCGTCGGCGGTCGGCGCGTTCGTCGGGACGCTGTCGCACGTCGCCCTCGACGCCGTCATGCACCGCGACATGCTCCCGCTGTGGCCTCTGTCTCCTGCAACCGCGCTACTCGGGGCGATTTCGGTCGACGCGCTGCACGATCTCTGCCTGCTGTCGGGCGTCGTCGGTGCGATCGGCGTGTCAGTGCGGATGCTGCTGTCGAGACGGTGAGCGTTTTTTGTGTTCGCGCGTACGCTCCAGATGTTCGATGCGCGCACGATCTATCTCACCGGCTTCATGGGCTGCGGCAAGAGCACGCTCGGGCCGATAGCGGCCAACGTGCTGGGGCGCACGTTCTTTGACCTGGACGAAGAAATCGTCACGCGCGTCGGTCGCTCCATCCCGGAGATTTTCGAGCAGGAAGGCGAAGCTGGATTTCGCATCCATGAGGCCGATGCGCTCCGTGAAGTCGGAACGGATGCTCCTTCTGTCGTCGCATTGGGAGGCGGCGCGTTCGTGCAATCCGGAAACGCGCAATGGCTGCTTCACTATGGACTCGTCGTCTACTTACGCCTGCCGACCTCGACGCTAGCCGAGCGTTTGCTCCACTCCCCGACGCCGCGTCCGTTGCTCTTCGGTCCGGATGGGAATCGGCTGCCGGACGATGCGCTCCGTGCCAGAGTCCGCACCCTCGTCGCCGAACGAGAGCCGCAGTACAAGCGGGCACATCTGACGGTCGATGTGGGCGATGTGCCCATCGGGCAGGCGGTCGACCGGCTCGTCGGCGCTCTTCGCAAGCGGCTGCGGTAGCCTATCTAGGCGCCAGGCTCTGCGTGATAAAGATGGTCGCGCCTTCGCCGGTCGCTACGCCGACGGCCTGCCCGCCGTAGACGGGGCTGAGCAGGTTGGCCCGGTGACTTGGGCTCTGCATCCACATCGTGACAGCGTGCCGGGCGATCTCTTCTTCGCTGCGCCAGTCGACGACGTAGCGAACGGCTCCGTCTTGCTCGTGTCGCTCGTAGCTACTGAATCGGTGCGCGAGGTACAGGTTTTCGCCCAAGTCGCGCTCATCCAATCCGGCTCTTCGTCCAGCGTCCTGCCCTCCGTAGTCGTGCGCGAAAAAGCGTCCCGTCGACATCTGCTCGCTGTGTGCCCGTGCGGCGTCGGTCAACCGTGGGACTTCGGTCAACGGCGCACGCTTATGCTGAGCGCGGACTGCGTTGACCTCGGCGAGGAGGGCGTGCTCCAACCGAACGTAGTCGAGCGGCGGAGGCATCAGTTCGGCGGCGGCAGGATCCTGGTTCAGCAGCCTATCGAGGTCACTGCTGGATGTTGTGGTAGCACATCCGGTCAGGGCTAGGGCGAAGCAAAAGAGCAGCGTGCGCATGAGGGTAAGGGTTCTTCGTTCGGCTCAAAACACTGTTTGGTAATCATTCGATAATACTACAGTAACATGAGAAAGTCCCCACCTATGGCACGTGGCGGGGGCAAATGCTCCATCCCTACCTCTCAGGACCTCGGCCCCCGCTTTGGGGGACGGAAAAGCGGCGCTCCTATCCCTGGGCGGCATCAAAGTCACAGTGCCGCCGACCCTCTTCGATCCAGGTCTATTTGCCCGGTAAGGTCACTTGATCGGGGTGTTACCACAAGATTATCTAGGGGTCGGAAAAGCTATGCGTAACACGTTCGTTTCAAGACGATTTCAATGTTTCCTTTATATTATGCAATCACGAAACGAGGAGCGCCATGCACACCCTGTCCCAACACTACCATCAGCTGAACGTCCCGACCCGACTGGTCGTCTCGATGCTGGTCGCTATGGCCCTTTGGAGCGTCGCGCTGGTCGTCATTCTACCGGTGATCGGTGAGACCTTCTCGCCTGCCTGGATCCTGATCGGCCTCGCCATCGCGCCTTGGATCGCAGTCGACAGCGTCTTTCGGCGTAAATCATCGCTGTAACTTGCTTTACCGTATGCTTTGACGGCGGGCTGCACTCGGTGCGGCTCGCCGTTGTGCGTTTATCAAACAACCAAAGGTGCCAAACAACAAAGCCCGCCAAGTCGAAGAGACCTGGCGGGCTTTGAGTTGAAGGGGAGTGCGGTCAGCCGTTCATGACGACGAGGAATTCCTCGTTGCCGCGCGTGCCGCGCATTTTGTCGAGCAGGAACGTCATTGCGCGGGCGGGCTCCATCTCGCTGAGGACTTTGCGCAGCACCCAGACGCGCTGCAAGGCGGCCTCGGGGATGAGCAGTTCCTCGCGACGGGTGCCGCTCTTGACCAGGTGCATCGCAGGGAAGAGGCGGCGGTCGGCGAGTTCGCGGTCGAGGACCAGCTCCATGTTGCCGGTGCCCTTGAACTCCTCGAAGATGACCTCGTCCATCTTGCTTCCGGTCTCGATCAGAGCCGTGCCGATGATCGTCAGGCTTCCACCTTCTTCGACGTTGCGAGCCGCTCCGAAGAACCGCTTGGGTCCGCGCAGGGCGCCTGCTTCCAGGCCGCCCGACATCGTCCGTCCCTTGTCCGGAGCGGTCGTGTTGTGGGCGCGGGCCAGTCTCGTGATGGAGTCGAGCAGGATGACCACGTCGCGTCCGGCTTCGACTAGGCGCTTAGCCTTTTCGAGCACCATGTTGGCGACGATGACGTGGCGTTCCGGCTCTTGGTCGAAGGTCGAAGCGACGACTTCGCCCCGCACGTTCCGCTGCATGTCCGTCACCTCCTCAGGCCGCTCGTCGACGAGCAGGACCATCAGGTGAGCTTCGGGGTGATTCTGCGTGACCGCGTTGGCAATCTTCTGCAGGAGGACCGTTTTACCGGTTTTGGGCTGTGCCACGATCAATCCGCGCTGGCCTTTGCCGATGGGCGAGAACAAGTCGAGGATGCGCGTCGCGTACTCCTTGTCGGTCGTTTCGAGCTTCAACTGCTCCTGCGGATAGAGCGGCGTCAGGTATTCGAACTGCTTGCGCTCGCCGACTTCGGCGATGGGCGTACCGTTGAGCGTGACGATCTCGGCGAGGCTGAAGAAGCGCTCACGCTCGCGCGGCGGACGCACCTTGCCTTCGATCGTGTCGCCGAACTTGAGCGCGTGGTCCTTGATCACCTGCGGGCTGACGAAGATGTCGTCGGGCGAGGGCAGGTAGTTGTACTCGTGCGAGCGCATGAAGCCGTAGCCATCGGGCAACAGTTCGAGCACGCCGGTCCGTTCGAG
>CAXBBB010000310.1:0-4028 GCA_963973615.1 uncultured Rhodothermales bacterium
GAGAAAAACGAGGCGCATAAGAGAGAGCAGGGAAAGAAGTATAGAAAAGTACGCGCCAGAAGAGCGTTTCCGCTAAGTCCAACAGGCACAAAAGTATACCAAAGCAACGCACGTGACGCCCTTCTGTCTCAAGTTGATGCGTGCGTAGCTTCCCGTACTCATTCCTCGCGCGCTATGCCCCTGCCCAATCTCTGCGGACAAACCCACCTCATCACCGGCGCGTCGTCCGGCATCGGCGAAGCGTGTGCGCGGGCACTCGGAGCCGCCGGAGCGCGCACCATCCTGGTAGCAAGGCGCAGCGACCGGCTCCAGGTGCTGGCCGACTGGCTGATGAACACGCACGGAGCCGAAGCCTACACGCTCTCGCTCGACGTACGCGACGCCTACGCGGTCGAAGCCGCCGTCAGCGGACTCCCCTCGGCATGGCAGACCATCGACGGACTGATCAACAACGCCGGACTCGCGCGCGGACTCGCTCCGATGCACGAAACGCCCGTCGATGACCTCGACGCTATGGTCGACACCAACGTCAAAGGCATCCTCTACGCCACGCGCGCCGTCTTACCCGGCATGATCGCACGCGGCAAAGGCCACGTCGTCACGATTGGTTCGACAGCGGGCCACGAGGTCTATCCCGGCGGAACGACCTACTGCGCCACCAAACACGCCGTCGCCGCGCTTGCCAAAGGCATCAAGCACGACGTACACGGCACCGGCATCCGCGTCACGTCCGTCGATCCCGGCATGGTGGAAACCGACTTCAGCCTCGTCCGCTTCGGAGGCGACGAAGCCAGAGCCGCCCAGGTCTACGCAGGCGTCCAGGCGCTCACCGCCGACGACGTCGCCGACGCCGTCCTCTATGCTCTGACGCGCCCACCACACGTGAACATCGCCGACATCATCTTGACGCCGACGGCCCAGAGCGGCGCCTCACGCATTGCCCGAGACGGAGACGCCTAGCCGCCTGCCCTTTCGGATCTCCTCAGCGCTCGGCACACCGTTGTCCTCTGCACCGAGAGAGTTGACTCAAAGGACAGCCGACGGACGAATCGGAAGGCGTGCAGCAGTTGGGACGCGACCTTCCACAAGTCACGCAACGTGGAGAACGTCTGGGCGTACGTTTGTGCTACCTTGACGCTATGACCAAAGACCGACGCTTCTACACGCTCGCCGCGTTGGGCCTGCTGATCGTCGGTTTACTCGTCGGCGTGCTGGCGACCTTGTGGCTGCGTCCGGCGGCGGCACCCCAGGTGGTACTGCCGACCCGAATGGCAAGCGACCCGGGCGATCTATCGGCGCTCGACACGTCGGCACAGGTGGCGCGGATTCCGCAAGCGGTGGAGTTGTCGTCTCTGAGCGAGCGGTTTCGTGTCGTGTCGCAGGCGGCGCAGGCGGCGGTCGTCTATATCGAAGTCGAGAGCGGGAGCAGCGGTGGTTTTCTGCAGCGGTTTCGGCGCGACGATGGGCCGCTCGTGCCTCAGTCCATCGGCTCGGGCGTGATCGTGTCAGCCGACGGGTACGTACTCACCAACCAGCACGTCGTCGATGGCGCGCGGCGGCTGAACGTGACGCTGTCGGACCGGCGGCAGTTTGAAGCCAGCGTCGTCGGCATCGACCGCTCGACGGATCTGGCGGTCGTCCGGTTGGAGGACGCGTCGGATTTGCCAACGCTCCCCATCGGCGACTCGGACGAACTGCGCGTCGGCGACTGGGTGATGGCCGTCGGCAACCCATTCAAGCTCACATCGACGGTCACCTTGGGCATCGTGAGCGCGCTGGCGCGGCAGGTCGGCGTGATCGAAGCGCCCTACCCCATCGAAGACTTTATCCAAACCGACGCGGCCATCAATCCGGGCAACAGCGGCGGCGCGCTGGTGAGCCTGACCGGAGAACTCGTCGGCATCGCGACGGCGATTGCGACCGAGAGCGGATCGTACGAAGGCTATGGATTCGCCGTGCCGAGCAACCTGGCCCTGCGCATTGCGACCGACCTGATCGAGAGCGGACAGGTGTCGCGCGGATTTCTGGGCGTCACCCTCGGAAACGTCAGCCCGCGCATGGCGGCGCGTCTGGGCATGACCGATGTACGCGGCGTGCTGCTGCGGCGCGTCCCGAGCGGAAGCAGCGCGTACCAGTCTGGCCTGCGTCCCGGCGACGTCGTACTGACCGTCGGCGCCCGTCCGGTCAACGAGATCAACGAGTTGCAAAGCGCCGTCGCCCGCTTCCGCGCTGGAGACGTCGTGGAATTGGGCATCCGCCGAGGAGAGAAGGAAGAGACATTTCAAGTCCCTCTCGTTTCGCCGACCGATCCCGCTGCGTCGCTGTGGATGGACGCCCTGCCGCCCAACACTCCCGGCCTGCTCTCCCCTGACGTGTACTCGGCACCCGAAGATGTGGAGACCGGCCCGCTGGGTATCGCCCTGCGCGACCTGACTCCCGCCGAGTTGGGAGCGTTCGGCGTCGAAGCAGGTGCGTTCCTGGCCTACGTCGAGCAGGGCACGCCTGCCGACTTCGCCGGAGTCCCCGAAGGCGGCGTGCTGGTCGCCATCGAAGATCAGCCCGTGACGTCGGGCGCCCAGGCCTTCGAGGTATTGAGCCAGTTCGGCCCAAACGATCCGCTGCTGCTGCACGTCCGCCGCCGCGATAAGACGACGGCGTTCTACGAGATCGAGCCAGGCGTGCGATAGGCTGCAACGTGCCGATGCCGTCGGCAGGAAACCGCGTCCGTCCCGCGCGTGTCGCTAGTCGACACCTCTCCCGCTGCGCATGGACCTGCTCTCTCCCGAAGCTCACGATCTGGTACGCCGAGAGCGCGCCTTTCTCGGGCGCATGCGCACACTGCTTGACCAGACGCAGTCGCTCGAAGCCGCTTCTGAACGACTTGCCGAAATCTCCGAGGGATTGGACGCGCTGTTCTTGGTCGTCGTTGTGGGCGAGTTCAACGCGGGGAAGAGTTCAGTCGTCAACGCGCTGTTCGGCGAGAAGCTAATGGCCGAAGGGCCGATCCCGACGACGGCCAAGGTCACGATCCTGCGCTACGGCGAGGAGGAGATGGAGCGACAGTTGACCGAGTTTCTGGTCGAGCGCCGCTATCCCGCAGACGTGCTCAAAACGCTAGCCCTCGTCGACACGCCAGGCACCAACTCTATCGTCCAGCAGCATCAGGAGATCACCGAACGGTTTATACCGCGCAGCGACTTGGTACTGTTCGTCACCTCGTACGACCGACCGCTGACGGAGACAGAGGGGAAGTTTCTGGAGTTTATCCGCGACGACTGGGGACGGCGCCTCGTCTTCGTGCTCAACAAAGCCGACCTCGCCCAGAGCGAAGCCGACGTGCGAACCGTCATCGCGCACATTCAGGACGGCGCGTTCGAGCGCGTCGGCATCCGGCCGCAGGTGTTTCCCGTCAGCGCGCGCGAGGCGTTCGACGCTAAACTGGTCCGCTCGCCCAAAGCGCGCGCCGACCTGATGGAAGCCAGTCGATTTGCGCCGTTCGAGCGATTCGTATTCGAGACGCTGACCGGACGCGACCTGCTCGCGCTCAAACTCCACGCGCCGCTCGACGCCTCCGAGAAGTTGGTTGCCACCGTCACCAAACGCCTGGACGCACGCGCCGACGTACTCAGCCGCGACGAGGCCAACCTTGCCCTACTCGCACGTCGCCAGTCCGAGGCCAAAGCCGATCTAGACGCGTTCGCCCAAGGACCGCTGGGCGAGATCGACGGCCTGTTGTCAGAGATGGAGCGGCGGGGCGTCAAGTTTTTGGACAACACGATCCGCGTGTCAGGACTGAAGCTGCTGCGCGACAAGGACGCGTTCAAGGAGGAGTTCGCCCGGCAGGTGGTGCGGCAGACGGATCGGCAGATCGAAGAGCACGTGTCCGACGGCGTCGACCGGATTTTGGAGCAGGCGCTCAGGCTGCGCGAGCAGGTGTTTTCCGAGTTCGCCGAACGCGTGAGAGAAGCTGGGCAGGGTGCGGCTCCTCGCATAGCCAATTTGCCGGGGCGCTCATCGGTCGTGGCGGG
>CAXBBB010000311.1:0-3999 GCA_963973615.1 uncultured Rhodothermales bacterium
CAAAACGAATCTTACCCTGCGTGATCAAGTAGGAGACACTTCCCCGGTGCCCGGTTTCGGGGCCACGGTATGCCGTGATATCGAAGCCGAACGCCGTCGCATAGAAGTGTGCGGCTTGCCGGGCGTTACCTACGTAAAACTCGACGTAATCCGTGCCGTTCAGCGGAAGAAAATCTGTCTCTTGTTCCATTACCGGTGCGGTCGTTTCCATAAAGGGAGAGGATGTGCGAAAGCGCTTTTTCGGGCCTTCGAGTGAATATTTTGGTTCGTCTCATGGAAAGCGGAGCGCCCTCGCTTTGATCCATGCCGTTTTACTGCTGATCGTCCTGTCGGCGACTGTCGGATGCGGCGAAGGGCCGGTCGTCGAAACGTCGAGTCTGAGCCATCCGTCGCCTGACTCGCTCGTCGTGGTAGCCTCGTTTGCCTCCTCGGATGGCCTCTTCGGGCGCGACGAAGTGCCGGATTCGATGTACGCTACGGCGATGGACACGCGCAGCCGCGTCCTGTCGCGCGAACTGGCGCGCAACGGCGTCGTCAGTCTCCGCATCCCCGATACCCAGTTGGGAGACGGCGAGCAAATCTCGGTCGAAGTCTGCGGGCGCCTACGGAACGGGACCGTCTGCGAACAACTCGCCACGCGCGCGTCGTCTAAGCGGTATACGGCGGGCCTGGACGTCGACTATCCACTGGGCGGGAATCAGGACCGCGTGGGCTACGAAATCGAGTGGCAGGCCGAGCGGCTCCTGGGTGACAGCACGTGGCAGGCGTTCGATTTGGAGGACACGCCCGACGCATGGCTCGCGCTATCGGCGCCGGGCGAATCGACGGTCCGCGTGCCTCTACCGTCGGAACGTGGTGAACTCGATCTGGTCGGCGCCGAGGGGCACAGCGACTTCTGGTTCACGCTCCGCCAAGCGCTCAAGTCGTCCGATGCCGTGACCGTGCGAGCTGAACTGTGGCTGGACGGCGGCGACGTCGTTGCGAGAGACACGCTCGTGGTGCGCGCCATGTCCGAGCGCGAGCGCTACGCCGTCGCTGCGAGCTACGCTGGAAGTGCCGTTTACCGCATCCTCGATCGCATCGACGCCCCGCGCGACGGGCGCATCAGTTGGCGACTTGAATCGGCGCGCTTCGATGCCCTGCAGAGCCGCTACGAAGCGCGCGTTTCGTTGCGGTGGCACGGCGGCAACATCTTTTCGCGCGATTACTACGACGCCGACCTTACCATCACCTATGCCGAAGACGGCGGGTCGGCCGTCGCTACGCTCAACAGCGCGTCGGACGATTTCCGCGAGAAGTGGGAGGGTAGGACGAGCGGGCGAACGCTGTCGCTCGGCACGCTCGACCGCACCCAATCGTTTGAGGAATACGACGATCCCGACCGCCCCACGCGCGATTCGGACGCACGTCAGGACAGAGACCGCCGCGACGACGACCGCCGTCGCAAACGCCGCGAAAGGCGCCGCCGAGATAACAGCGGCTGAAGCTATATCCTGTGCGAGCGCGCCGGTGGTGCAGTTGAGGCAACCGATGCGTTTGCGCTAGTTACGTTCGGCAGGGGCTCATTGGGCTGCTTGTCGACCGGGCGGGTGGCGTTTGCGCGGTGAGACGATGATCGCGGGATGGAAGAGTGGGGCCTGATTCTTTCTTCCGTGATGCAACAGTTCGGGATATCCTATTGTGTAGTCCCAGCATGTGCCCATTTCGGATCGAATAGCCACCTCAGAGCCACCGGAGTCGCCAGTTCCGCGTTGTCGCCGTGCTCGGCTCCGTACGTGTTTTGAGCGCGCCAATGAAGAGCGGGCGGGGCGTGGTCTTGAAGGACGGCTACCGCACCGTCGAATGCGCTTCTCATTTTGTCGTTTTCGTCGCTGCCAATACTGAGAAAGAGGCGTCCTCCCAAGGTCGGGTTCTCCGCAAGAGAGCGGTCGAGTCGTCGAACCATCTCGCTATCGTCACGCCACAAAGCCGGACTGTTGGCGATGTACGCATCGAATAGCGACGGGTCTGCTGCGAGCGCGTACACGACGAACAGACCGCCGCGTGAGTTACCTGCAAGGGTGCGTGTGGGCGCGGTGCGGTAGCGACTATCGATCTCCGGGATGAGTTCGTCTCGCATGAACGCCAGGAACACATCAGCGCGTCCTTCGGAGCTGTTTTTGATGTCGAGGTCCTGGCGCATACCAGGCGGGGTATAGTCGCGCTGTCGGCCTTCGCCGTCGACATTGGGTACGCCGACGACGATGACCTCCGGGATCACCCCGATCCGTGCCATGAGGGAGGCTGATGCTGCGGTATGCACATCCTGGGACGACCCGTCGAGCACGTAGATCACAGGGTAGCGCTGTTGAGGCGTTCTCTGGTAAGAGTCCGGCAGGTGAACCAGATACTGACGCTGCTCCCCGAGTGTATCTGACGACATAATTCGCTGTTCGACAGAGTCATCGAAGACGGGGCGCTCGAAGACGTATAGACTAGCGAAATAGGTAACGAAGGCGGTGGCGATAGCAGTCAACGGCAAAACAACTAGGATCCCCTTTTGCATTGAGTTGTGGTCGGGAAAGGCAAGGCGGGGCGTTACGTCACGACTCCACCACAGTTACGGCGAGCAGGTGCGGCAGACCAGATCGAGTACGTACGATGTGAAGATCGGAGAGATCATTTGACTCATCGAGTTTGACCCCGCATCACTTCCCACGCTGCACAGGGGTTGGTTCTGAGACTGCCGCGACGACGACCGCCGTCGGAAACGCCGCGAAAGGCGTCGCCGAGACAACAGCGGCTGAAGCTATATCCTGCGCGTGCGGGGTCGGCTGCACCTTATAAGTGAGCGAGGCGTTTGAGGTAGTTGGATTCGCTACGGGACAGCCGGTTGGGGGAGCGGATGCCCCGCATTTTAGGGGGTGCTTCAGCGCTCGTATTCGTCGGGGCGGACAAGACGCGTGGTGCTCCTCGGTCGGTCTACAGGACTCCACTTCGCAACCGGTCGTCACGCGCATCTTCGGCTTGATGATTAGAAAAAGCGATCCGACCCGCACTCTCGACTGAACAGACCATCCCAGATGGTGCGCGTGTGTGATGAGGGGACGCCTCCAACTGATGCTGAAACGGCGTGTCTGGTGTCACCTCGCCTTAAGTGTTTCGTATCCGTGGTCCCGGCACGAGTCGCGGCTCGTCACGCGTTCCGGTTCCTAGCCGACCCTAGAGAATCGGCGTTTTGTCTCTAACTTCCTTTTACAAACACTTCTACTCGGTTCCATGCGTTTCCTATTTCTCCTCGTTCTTAGTCTCGCGCCAGCTGTTGCCGCTCAGGAAGGGACCATCAAGTACGATGTCACGACACGGTTGGACATCGAGCTTCCGCCTGAGATGCAGGCGATGGCTGATCAGTTTCCCAAGGAGACGACTCAGCAACTGATCGTCCACTTCACGCCCTCGGCGACGCTATCGATGCCTGCTCCGCGCGACCCCGAGGCCGACAACCGCACGTCGCGCAACGGACGCATCCGGTTCATGATGGGCGGCGCGCGCAGCGACGACCGCACGTTTTTCGATCTGGACGAGGGCAAGATGATCGAGAAAAAGGATTTCTTGGGCCGCACGTTCTTGATCGAGGGCGAGCCAAAGCCGTTGCCGTGGCGACTCACGGCGGAACGCAGCACATTCTTGGGGTACGACTGCCAGAAAGCCGTCGCCGTTCAAGACTCGACGACGTACGAAGCGTGGTTCACCACGCAGATCCTCGCGTCCGTGGGGCCGGAGCACTATGGCGGTCTGCCCGGAGCTATTCTCGTGCTCACACGCGATGAGGGACAGAAGACCTACGTCGCCACAGCCGTAGCGCTTGCCCCCGTCGATCCCGAGCTAATCGCGCGTCCGACTGAGGGGCAGCGCGTGACGCAAGAAGAGTTCGACGCTATCGTCGAAGAGAAAATGGAAGAGATGCGGGCTGCGCGCGGGGGCAGGGGGATGTCATTCACGATTCGGCAGTAATACGGC
>CAXBBB010000312.1:0-3991 GCA_963973615.1 uncultured Rhodothermales bacterium
ATACTCTGCTCTCCGCCCGTCCGCGTCAGCCGCCCAAACTCGACCGGCACCTCGTCGCCCGCCCCCAGGTCGAGGACGGGAATCACATTGTCCTCGCGCTCATGAGCAATCTGGTGTGGGCCGATGGTGACCAACTCCATGCCGTCCCAGTCGATCGTCGCGGCGTGCGCGTCGACGACCGAGCGCGCACCCACGAGCAGGGGGCGAAAGAACGACCGGATGCGGCTGTCGGCGAGCGCCTTGAGGGCGACTTCGGGACCGATGCCGTTGGGATCACCCAGCGAAATCGCCAGCCGCGGGCGGATGCGCTCTGATGTGGGACGCTTGGGGCGCAGCGGCGGCGCGGACGTGCGGTCGGGCATGGGCGTGTTGGACGACGTGAGTTTTCAATCACGTCATCCTGAGACTGCCGAAGGATCCCCGAACTCAGCGACAAATTGATCGGCTGTAGATCCTTCGACTTCGCTCAGGATGACACTGAAAAAGTGCGGCGATTGATCGCTTACTTCTTCGTCTTCTTCGGTGCTGCCAGCCCGCGCAGGTACTCAGTAAGCAGCCGCACGCCGAAACCCGTTCCTCCGATGGGGCGATACGGCATCTTTTTCGGCGTCCATCCCGGTCCCGCGATGTCGATGTGGACGAACGGTGTCGGTGCGAAATGCTCCAAGAACTTGCCCGCCGTAATGGACCCCGCCTCGCGGCCGCCGACGTTTTTCATATCGGCGACTTCGCTGTCGAGTTGCTTTTTGTAGAAGGCGTGGAACGGCAAACGCGCCACCATATCTCCCGAGCGCAGGCCAGCGGCTTCGAGTTCGTCGAGTCGGGCGACGCTGTCGCTGTCCGGCGTCGTCATGACCGCAGCGACGCGTCCG
The DNA here is from genome assembly GCA_963973615.1 of uncultured Rhodothermales bacterium. Classification (GTDB taxonomy): domain Bacteria; phylum Bacteroidota; class Rhodothermia; order Rhodothermales; family BA12; genus CAXBBB01. The sequence goes on from CAXBBB010000312.1 coordinate 873, forward strand.
CCCAGCGCGATGACCTGCGAGCCGGTCAACGTCGCTACGTCGAGCGTCAGCATCGGGTTATAGGTCTTGGCGTAGCTCAGCGCGTCGGCCAGCACCATGCGGCCTTCGGCGTCCGTGTTGAGGACTTCGACGGTCGTACCGTCGTGCATCGTCACCACATCGCCGGGGACGTAGGCGTTGCCGCCGGGCCGGTTGTCTGTCGCAGGAATGAAGCCCATCACGTAGAGTGGGACGCTGAGGCGCGCGATGGCATCGAACGTGGCGATGACGGCCGCCGCGCCGCCCATATCGGCCTTCATGTGGTCCATCGAGTCCTTCGTCGGCTTGAGCGACAGGCCGCCCGTGTCGAAGACGATGCCTTTGCCGACGAGCACGATGGGACGATCGTTGACGGCGTTTTCGGGCTTGTACTCCAGGACGGTAAACGTCGGCGGATCGACTGAGCCTTTGTTGACGGCGAGCAAGCCGCCCATCTTCTCTTCCTCGATAACCGACTTGTCCCACACGCTCACCTCGAACCCGGCTTTCTTGCCGATCTTCTCGAACTCGCGCGCCAGCAGCGTCGGCGTCTTGTCGTGCGGCGACTTGTTGACCAGGTCGCGCGCCAGCATCACCGCTTCGGCGACGATCCGCCCGCGCTCGGCACCCCGACGACCAACCGTGTCGTTTTTGTCGCCGTGCATCACGATCCGCTCGACCGGACGATGCTCGCCGCCGGTCGTCTTGTAGTCGAGGTATTTGTACGAGGCTAGCATAAATCCTTCGACCAGCGCCTGGCACGCCGAGTCGAGGTCGACCGATACGCGCGGCGTCGTGAGCGCGATCGTCTCGACGCCCATAGGCGCGGTCACATCGGCGGCACGAGCAGCAGCCTCGCGGAGCGACTCCATCGTCACGTCGTCCGCCATGCCCAGGCCGACGAGCAAGAACCGACGAGCACGCGTGTTCTCGGGATAGACGATCAGGGTCTGATCGTCCTTGCCGGAGAAGTCGTCGGATGCGCGCGTGAAAGCGGGTCCCAAGTCATCGGCGAGCGTGTTGAGCGACTCGGTCGCCTGTTGTTCGGTGAGGGGAACGATGACGAGATCGACGTCGAGGTCCGTGAGGTCGAGCGAGGTAATGGAGACTTTCATAGCGAGGTAATGGGCGAGGTAGGAAAAGGTAGAAGGGCGCGCGTCAGCCGGACATGCGGGCTTTCATAGCGTGAAGCAGGTCGGCGTTGGATCCGGTGATGGCGCCGTGGGCGTCGGCTTCCAGACGTTCCGGATCGAGGTCGAGAAAGCGTGGCGCCGACGAAATCACGCGCTTGCGGACGACTTCCATTTTGCCGGGCACGAACGCGCCGGAAGCGTTGCGATGACCGCCCCCTTTGAAATGCTGCGCCCACTTGTTGACGTGCACGTCGCCCCGACTGCGAAAGCTCATCTTGACGCCCTTGCTGTTTTCGAGAAACAACACGGCCGCTTTGACCCCTTCGACCGAGAGCGCGTAGTTGACGAACCCCTCGGCCTCGTCGGACGAGACTTCGAGTTCTTGCATCAGCCGCGTGCGAATCGTCAGGTGCGCAATCTGCCCACCGTGCGCCATGGTGAGCGTGTCGAGCACGCGGGCCAGAAAGCGGATCGCAGCTAGGCGACGGGTCGAGTAGAGCGCGTCGTGGATCGGGTCGGGCGATAGGTCGCCACGTTCGAGCAGGTCGGCGGCGACGCGATGTACGTCGGGCGTGACCGATGAGAAGCGGAACGAGCCGGTGTCGGTGACCAAGCCGGTATAGATCGGCTGGGCGATGTCTGCATCGATGGCCGACGCGTCGTGCGCGGCGATCAGTCGGTAGACGAGTTCGCAGGTCGACGAGGCGCGGTCGTCGATGAACGCGCCGTCGAACCACGTTTCGGGATCGGTGTGGTGGTCGATGACGAACGTCTCCCCACGCGCTCCTTTACTCGTTTCGGCCAATTCGCCGATGCGGTCGCGGTTGTTCACGTCGAGGATGACGAATGCTTGGGCGTTGACGATGGCCTCCCTATCGGCGATGCTGCCTTCCCAGACGCGAATCGTGTCGTGTCCGGGAAGCCACGCCAAATTGTCGGGCGCCGGGTCCGAGTTCAGCACGGTGACGGTTTTGCCTAATTTGCGCAGCCATCCGGCTAGTCCGAGTTCGCTGCCGATGGCATCCCCATCGGGGCGGATGTGGCAGGTAAGGCAAAACGTGTCGTGCGCCAGCAGGCGGGACAGAAAGGCGTCTGGGGAGAGTCGATCCATGCAGGTGTAACGAGCAGCCTGCCCGCGCGGTTCGCCCCGCCCTCGGAATCGGTCGGACTAAAAGCCGATGATGTAGCCTCCGACGCCGTTATGCGCTTTGAAGTCGCCACGCGAACTGACTTCACCGGGCACCGGCGTACCTCCCGTGGCCGCGACGGTGCCGACCAGATCGATCTCGAACGTGCCAACGAGCAGCGTGTCGGTTACCGATTCGAGCGTCACCGTTCCACCCTGAGCGCGGAGATTGACGAGAAGTCCGCGACGGTACCGGGCACTCCATCCGCTGTGGAAGCCCTGATCGCGCACGCTGTCGGCGGGGAACGGCGTGATGGGATAGCGTCCAGGACCAGGCAACTCGGTGCCGCCATACGAGAGAAAGTAGCCGCCTCCGAAGTCGATCCCCGTTTCAAGCCGCACGATGATGACCTCCTCTCCGGTCCGCGCGTCGATGATCGGGCCGAACGTAGCGCGCCCCGAGAGCGTGTCCGACATCGCGCCCCCGATGGATACCCGGTAATCGGCGTCGGCGATGCGCTGCTGCGCCTGGGCGCGGGCCTCTTCTTCGGCGAGGCGGAGCGAGTCGTCGAGCGCCGCCGTCGGGTCGTCGTCTTCGGCAGGCGCGCGGTCGGGAAACGGTTCGCAGCCGACGAACAGGCAGAGCAGGAGCAAGGCGAGAGGGCGCACGCGTCGAGAGTCGAGAGGGTGAACCTGCAAACTACTGGACGGCGAGCACAGCGCGCGTTACGTTGGCGTCCGAAACTGCGCGAGATCGTTCGACAGTGCACATTACAGACTGAGTGCCGTGTCACGCTCATTCTGTAGGGATAGTCATTGCGAGCGAAGCGCGGCAATCTTGT
>CAXBBB010000313.1:0-3977 GCA_963973615.1 uncultured Rhodothermales bacterium
GACACGTGCATCGCCATCCGAACGATGCTGGTGCGCGACGGTATCGTTCACATCCAGGCCGGAGCGGGCATCGTGGCCGACAGCGACGCGGACCGCGAGTTCGAGGAGACGGTTAACAAGGCACAGGCACTGCGCATCGCCGTTCGAGTCGCCTCGGAACGTCTGCTCTAACCCTTCCGCCACCGCCCACTCCGTACCTTTCCAGACTGCTCAACCCCACCCGCTATGCCCAGTCCGTTCGATCTCGTCTTCCAAAAAGGCGGCTTTTTCAAATCGCTCTCGCGCGAAGAGACCGTCGACCGCCTCAACCCGCTCGCCGAACAACTCACGCGCCTGAACAACGGCTACGAAACCGTCGCCGCGCGCCTGATCGCCACCGGCGACGCTGGAATGTTCGCCTTCGCCGACCGCATCAAGGCCGACCAGCGCTTTGCGCGAATGGATGTCGGCAAGCTCAACGAAACGATCTTCAGCAACGGCGGAACGGCTTACAACGGCACATCGCTCGAGCCCGGACAGATCGCGCTTCCCGCTGAACCAGCCGACTTCACGGCGGAGATGCAACGCCGGGAGCAGGCCCACCTCAACGACCTGAACGAGACATTGAAACTCGATCATCAGATTCGGTCGCAGGCGATCCTGGGTAACCTGGTGACGCACAGCGAGGAGCGCCTCAGAACGCTCGACGACATGAGCCGCACCTTTTGATGATGGCCGACGCACCTGCCAAACGAACAGACGAGTCTGCGCCCATCGTCGTATCCGGTATCCAGCCGAGCGGCGCACTCCACATCGGCAACTACTTCGGAGCGGTCCGTCAGCAGTTGGCGATGGCACGTGAGTTCGAGACGTACCTGTTCCTGGTTACGTACCACGCGATGACGAGCGTTCAGAACGGCGAGACGCTTAGGTCGCACACGTACGAGATGGCGCTGGATTACCTCGCGCTGGGCTTCGATCCCGATAAGGCGGCGCTGTTCGTCCAATCCGACGTGCCCGAGGTCAACGAGTTGGCGTGGATCCTGCTCACGCTCACGCCCGTCAGTCAGTTAGAGAAAGGCGTCGCGTACAAAGACAAAGTCGCCAACGGCCAAACCGCCAACGCAGGATTGTTCACGTACCCGATCCTGCAGGCCGCCGACATTCTCATCTACGGCGGCACGCGCGTTCCGGTCGGCGCCGATCAGAAACAGAATCTGGAGATCAGCCGCGACGCGGCGGCGCGCTTCAACCAGACGTTCTGTCCCGACGATCCGATTTTCGAGTTGCCCGAGCCGTACATCCTCGACGACGTGGCGACGGTCCCCGGCACCGATGGACGCAAGATGTCGAAGAGTTATGGCAACACCATCGGCCCATTCGACGAGGGCAAAGTGCTCAAGAAGAAGATCGGCAGCATCGTCACCGATTCAACGCCTCTAGAGGACCCCAAAAACCCAGACGACGACAACGTCTTCGCTTTGATCAAGCTGTTTGCGACAGCGGGCGAGCAAGCCGAAATCGCTGCCAGCTACCGCGCGGGTGGCTATGGCTACGGACACGCGAAAAAGGAACTGACACGCCTGATGGACGCCTATTTCGGCGAAGCGAGGGAACGCCGCCGCGCACTCTCCCAGCGTCCTGATGATGTCCGCGACGTACTCGCTGACGGCGCCCGCAAAGCTCGCACCCGCACCCAGCCTCTCATGGCCCGCGTCCGCGACGCTTGTGGCCTGGTTCGGACGCACTAAGTACCCCCACCACTATGATTCTCGTCGTCGATAACTACGACTCGTTCACCTACAATCTCGTCCATCTAATCGGTCGGCACGGCATCGACCTGCGCGTGATCCGCAACGACGAGATGACCGTCGAGCAGGTCGATGCACTTGCGCCGAGTGGCATCCTGATCTCTCCCGGCCCCGGACGTCCCGCCGACGCCGGCATCAGCAAGGCGCTCATCGCCCAACTAGGCGACCGCATCCCGATCCTCGGTGTCTGCCTGGGGCATCAGGCCATCGGCGAAGTCTTCGGCGCGACCGTGACCTACGCGCCTGAACTAATGCACGGCAAAACGAGCGATGTGCTGCATCAGGATGGCGGCGTATTCGAGGGCGCACCGTCGCCGATGACTGCCACACGCTACCACAGCCTAACGCTAGCACCCGACACCATCCCCGATGAACTCGAAGTGACGGCATGGACCGCCGACGGCACGATCATGGGCGTCCGGCACACAGCACTTCCTATCGAGGGCGTGCAGTTTCACCCGGAGAGCGTCCTAACCGAACATGGTCCCCTGCTCGTTGACAACTGGCTGACGCGCTGTGGCGTGTTGGGCGAGGTGGCAGTATGATCAACACAATGACCGAACCTGCAATAACGGAATCTGCTTCGATTCACGCCTATCTAGCGCGCGTAGCCGAGGGCGAAACGTTTTCGCGTGGCGAAGCCTCTGATCTGATGGCGCTACTCCTCGCCGGCGGATTCGACGAGACCCAAACCGCCGCCCTCCTCGTTGGTATGCGCAGCCGAGGCGAGACGACGGATGAGTTAGTCGGATTCGTCCAGGCAATGCGCGCCCAGATGGTCCGTATACACGCGCCCGATGACGCGATCGACGTGTGCGGAACGGGCGGTGACAGGAGCGGCACGTTCAATGTTTCGACAACGGCGGCACTCGTGTGCGCAGGGGCTGGCGTTCCGGTCGCCAAACACGGCAATCGGTCGATCTCGTCCCGGTCCGGCTCGGCGGACGTACTCGAATCGCTGGGTGTACGCACGGATTTGTCGCCCGAACAGTGCGAGCGGGTCCTGGCCGACGTGGGCATCGCATTTCTGTTCGCTCCGGTTCACCATCCTGCCGTTCGGCACGTCGGCCCGATTCGCCGCGCCCTGGCGGTGCGAACCGTCTTTAACGTATTAGGACCGCTGTGTAATCCTGCAGGCGTAACGCGGCAATTGGTTGGAGCATTCTCGCGCGATGCGGCCGAGCGAATTGCCCATGTGCTGCACGAACTGGGCGCAGTCCGTGCCGTTACGCTGGCTGCTCACGATGGATTGGACGAAGTCTCCCCCGATGCTCCCACCGATGCCTTTTTCATCGACGCGAGTGGTGTGACCCACGACACGATTTTTCCCGACCGCTTTGGCCTGGACGCCACGCCACTCGACAGCATCCTAGGCGGATCGGCGGACGAGAATGCCGAGCTGGTGACCCTCGTACTGGACGGTGAACCAGGAGCCTATCTCGACACGACGTTGCGCAACGCCGCCTGGGGATTGTGGACAAGCGGACGCTACGACGGCCCTGAGGAGGCGTTTGCTGCCGCCCAGCAGTCCGTCCACGGGGGCGGTGCGCGAAGAGCTCTGAAGCGATTGGTCGAAGCGACGAATCAGATATGACGATCCTCGACGAAATCCTCGACTCGACGCGCAACCTCGTCGTTCGCCGCAAGCGCGAGCGGTCGATCAGCAGTCTTGAAGCCGACGCGCGCGACCAGTCAGCCGCCCTATCGCTTCATCGAGCGTTGCATCGTGATCATACGGGCGGCGATTTGTCGTTCATCTGCGAGAGTAAGCGCAAGTCGCCGTCCAAGGGCATAATCCGTGATCCCTACAGCGCAGCCGATAACGCCGCTCGCTATGCAGACGCCGGAGCCTCCGCCCTTTCTGTCCTCACCGAACCCGACTTCTTCGGCGGATCCCCCGCAGATTTGAGTGAGGCGCGCTCCGCGGCACCCCACGTTCCGATCCTGCGCAAGGACTTCGTCGTCGACGCCTATCAACTTTTTGAAGCGCGTGCCTGGGGCGCAGACGCGGTATTGCTGATCGTCGCCGCCCTCGACCCACTCCACATGGCAGATTTGCTCCAAGCCGCCTCTGAGTTGGGGCTGAGCACGCTTGTCGAATTGCATGACGAGTCCGAACTCGACCGCGTCGACGTGGACCTGCTCACCGTGGCGGGCGTCAACAATCGCGACTTACGCACGTTCGAA
>CAXBBB010000314.1:0-3974 GCA_963973615.1 uncultured Rhodothermales bacterium
CCTGCTCGAGATGGTCAGTATGAGTTGCGCGCGTTTACGCGCTGCCACGGTGGGCATCAGTATTCGACCCCTGTAACGAGTACGGTCGACCGCCAAGCGCCTCAGGTTTTCGGCACCCCCCAGCCGGCGGGCGGCGTGCTCACTGTCGGTAACGACGTTCAGTTGACGTTTGCCGAGCTCATGCGCTGCGGTGATGTCAATACCGAACCCAGAGATGGCACGAGCGACACGGTCGTGCTGCGCTTCGCCGACGAGCAGCCTACGTCTGATTTGCCTGATAAGGGAGAGGCGCTCGCCACCCGCGTAGTCTGCAATGGGGCGTCGCTCGTGATCGAGCCTTCTATGTCAGGCGGCTGGGACAACAGAAGCCTCGAGAATCGACGCATCGAAGCGGTCGTGGGTGGTTTGCACGACCGGATCGGCAACGCGATGATTGACTCGACGCGCTGGCAGTTCCGCGTGCGGCGTGCCGCTTTCGGGTGGAGCACGCCTCTCGCGGCGCACCATGTGGCCCAGGGGAGCGCCCAGCCCGTCGTGACCCACCTCGCGAACGGCAGCGCTGAACCGGCACAGTTCACCATGCCCAGCACGGTGACGCTTGCCCATATGAGCGCAGGCGTGCCGACGGGAGCGCAACTCACCGCTGGTGTCTCTCCGTCGAGCGGGACCCTTCCGGCTGGTCAGGTCCAGTCCATTGCGTTCAGCATGCCGCCTTCGGCTCCGTTAGGTGTCTACGAAGGTTCTGTGCGTGCGTACCGTTCGAGTGCCGGCGGCATGACGGATTCATCTGACGTGCAGCTGAGCGTGACGGTAGGCTGCGCCGCTCCCGATGTTGTAGTCGATCCAGCGGACTACCTCCATTCTATGTCGCTTACGGGACACCTGTTCTTCGGCGACGTCCGTTCGAGCGATCCGCTGGACCGCCTAGTGGCGTACCATGGACAGGAGCCGCGCGGCATGGCGGCCGTCGACGCTGCGGGAATGGTGCGTATGACCATCTACGGTATGGGTGTTGCCAACGAACGGCTACGCTTCGCCGCTTTCGATGCGAGCGAGTGCCGCTTCTATGACCAAGTCGCCTCGTCCGCGTCAATGGTGTTCGAGGCAGATGCCGTGCGAGGAAGCAATGCCAATCCGGTTCAATTACGCGCCTCAGGTGATGCCTCGGCGGTTAGCGTGCCGCTTTCCGAAGGATGGACGCTCTTCTCGATTAATCGCACGCCCACGTATGGCAGCGTATCGGGGGTTCTCGGCAGCATCGCCGCTCAGCCGGGTGACGTCGTCAAGAGTCAGACGCAGTTCGCTCAGTACAGCCCGGTTCTCGGCTGGCAGGGAAGCCTTCAGCAGATCGTTCCCGGCGAAGCGTACATGATCCGAGTCGGCGCACCGTCGACGCTCATCGTGCCGGGCCCACCCGTCGATCTGGCGTCGACGCCGATTGCTCTTGAGCAGGGGTGGAACTGGATCGGATACTCTTCCCAGGCTGCCCAGCCAGTAGGCGATGCGCTCGCGTCGCTGGCCGACGCTTCCGAGGGAGACGTGATCAAGAGCCAGACGCAGTTCGCTCAGTTCTCCGGTTCGGGGTGGCTCGGTTCACTTCGAACGATGGAGCCTGGTAAGGGCTACAAGATCCAGTTGGGGGCGGCGGGAACGCTCACCTACACGGAGCCATCGAGTTCGTCCGTCGCGACCTTACCCTCGGTAGCGTTGAGTGCTTCGGAAGAGCAGGACACTCGGCTGGCGACACCACCCGCCGAGTGGTTTGCCACCGAAGGACGTTTTAGTCGGACGATGACGCTTGTTGCTGAGCCGCGCTCGCACGCACGTGCCGAAGGACTCGTGGTAGCCGCATTCGTTCAGACCGACAGTACGAGTGAGCCTCGCGGCATGGCCCCGGTTCAGATGATCGATGGATCGCCACGGGCTTTCGTCGTCGTCCAGGGAGAGCGCGAAGGCGAAGTGCTCACGCTTCGGTTCTTCGATACACAGAGCGGTGAGACGATGGAAGCAGTCGAAGCGCTGCGCTTCGAGGCCGACGCGGTGGAGGGCACACCGAACGACCCCGTGGTATTCCGTACCCAGGCTGTTGCAGAGGCCGAAGCTGCGGCTCGCCTCCCAGACGTGTTCTCGCTCGACGGCAACTTCCCCAACCCTGCGGGAGACGCTACCACCTTGCGGTACGCACTACCTGAGGCGGTACACGTCGAGATCGTCGTGTACGATATGCTCGGGCGTGTCATAGCGCGTCCCGTCGACGAACGCCAGGAAGCAGGTCATCGCGCACTAGTGTTTGATAGTCGGTCGCTAGCTAGCGGAGTCTACGTCTATCGCCTGCGCGCTGGCGACTTCGAAGCCTCGCGGCAACTCACCGTCGTTCATTGAGCGTGACTCCAGTCTCGGCAGCCCCTGTCAGTCTATGCCAGCAGGGGCTGCCGAGACGCGTGCCTTCTATCGCCCCTGCGGTTCTACCCGTCTCCAAATCAGGTTGCTACTCAAAAGACGAACGCGACCGAAGCGGTCTATTGAGCAAGTGTGTGCTGGCCAGAGGCGGAGAAATGGCACTCAGCCCCGATCTTCTGAGTTGGTTTCCCTCCTCATTCAACCCGCCTCTGCCATGCAAACCCTCGACCCCGTCGTCCTAGAAGGCGACTACGTCCGGCTCGAACCGCTCACGCTCGATTACGTCGACGCGTTGGTAGACATCGGTGTAGACGAGCGGATCTGGCGCTATTCGCCTCGTCGTATTGAGTCGCGCGCGGACATCGAAGCCTACATCAAAGAGGCGTTGGGCGAGCAGGCGCGCGGCGTGGCCCTTCCGTTCGCAACCGTCGTAGCGGCGACGGGGACGGTCGTCGGGAGCACGCGCTTCGCCAACGTCGACCTGTTCAACCGCCGTGCCGAGATCGGCTGGACGTGGATCGCCAAGGCATGGCAGCGTACGACGGTCAACACCGAGGCCAAGCTGCTCATGCTGCGTCACGCGTTCGATGATTTGGATCTGCGTAGGGTCGAGTTCAAGACCGACGCCCGCAACTCACAGTCGCAATGGGCGCTCGGGCAAATCGGTGCGCACAAGGAGGGGACGCTGCGCCGCCACATGACGTTGCCCGACGGAACGGCGCGCGACACGGTCTACTTCTCGATCATCAGCGACGAGTGGAGACACGTCGAGACGCGACTCGAAAACCGCCTGCGCGACAAGATGGAGGAGACGGACGAGGACGAATAAGCCATCGCTCGGCGTTCGTCAGGGCGTAGCTTTTCGGTCTTCAAAATTTCCTCTCGTCCGTTATACGCCCTCTGCTGCCTGTCCTCGCCCTGCTCATCTTCACCGCTTGCGAAAGAGGCCCCCAACCCGGCGAGGTCTACGTGAACGACGCAGGGACTCGAATCGAAGTGCTGAACGTAGGAACGGCGTCGGATCTGTACGCGGAGCATACGCCACCGACGGCACGAGACGTACGGGGCGGGGACTAGCCTCCTCGCTTGCGACACAGCGCACCGTTCTGAAAGCCGACTCGACCGCTGCCGCCGTCAGCTACTCGGTCGACACGGTGGCAGACCCTATACAGGGCGCTGTCACCGAAATACGGATTGTCCCACTCGACAGTTTGGCTGGGCTCACGCTCTCGGAAGAGTGAAAGCGAGTGCAGTAGGCAGGGGCTCCGGAATGACGACACAATTGGTCCAACTAAGTCGGACTAATTGGCGGTTTGGAAGGCGAATCGGACAGGTGAGTGTCGTTTTTGAACCTCTGGCTTATGAGAAGCACAAAGTGGACGATAATCGGAGTGGCTGAACCGTTAGGATACAAGTGTACCCGACTGGTAACTTGGTCGTTCCTTCATCTCCACTCCGATGTCCGCTCACACCGACTTTCGTCACGATTCTCCCATCGCACTGGTGCTCAACGCCGCTCCGGGGCAGCATCACTATCGGTATTTCTTCGCGCGAGGGGGGCGGCTGCTCGGCGT
>CAXBBB010000315.1:0-3973 GCA_963973615.1 uncultured Rhodothermales bacterium
TCGCGTCGGGCTGCCGCTTCATCCACGTCAAGGCATCTGAGCAGATCCACCGCGCCGTTGGGAGCGAGGGCGCTCGGTCCAGCATCGCCGAACTCGCGTCGATTCCCACGTATTCGGCGCGAGGGAATCTCGCCGATAAGAACGTCGCATTGAGACCAGTACCACATCCCACGTCCCACAGGCTTGCAATGTCATGGTCTGCCGTTATTGCAAGCTGATCCCCTAAGCAATTGCGAACTTTGCTGCTAACGAGCCTGACTAATCCGTCGTAGAACGGAGCCAGAATCCCAAACACACAGCGCGCGCGGCTTGCCGAAGTGAATGAAGACGGAGCAGATGGGAGCACGAAGCGGGGAGGATGCGTATCGTAACAAGATCCGACCTCTAAGCCGACACTGCTCATGGCCTCTCGTACGGCCCGCCGCACTCCTTCCACCGGACCCGCTGCCGCATCACCCGACCTGGTAGCTGGGGCGGCCTACTCACCGACGCTGGACCGGCTGATTTACGCCGTTGCGCTGCTCGGAATCCTCGTTGTAACACACCTAGCCGTTCAGTCCGCTGGCGGTTTTGAGGACGGATGTCTGGGCTTCTCGGACGAGATCGTCGAAAGCGGTCCGTCCGGCTGCGCATCTGCCACGACTAGTGAGTATGCGACCTTTCCGGGTACATCGATTCCCAACACGATCTTGGGCTTTTGGTTTTACGGTTTCCTCATAGCCCTTGGGCTTGGAATTGCCGCTGCGAAAGGGCAGTGGCTGGCTCCGCTCAAGCAGGTACGTCTGGTGCTCGTCGTCGGCGGTGCGATTTACGCATTGTACCTGATCTACAGACTCGTTTTCAGTCTCGAAACGTTGTGCGGATTGTGCCTCACCTCGCACGTCCTCACGTTTATTCTAACCGGCTTGGTCCTTGCTGACATGCGCCGCATTTCTACTTCCTCCTCACCTGTCACTTCCTGATGCGTAACAAACCGTTTTATCTCGGTCTGCTGTTCCTGGCCCTAGTCCTCGTCGGTTTCGACGTAGTGCTCTTTGGGGACGACACAGCATCCGTTTCCGAGACAACCGAGACAACCGCTTCCGCTACGCTTCCCACGGCGGGTACGTCGCTAGCGCCCGACCAACCGATGGTGTGCGGCTACTCTACCGAAGCGCCCGAGGTACCGGCTTACGCCTCGTTGATTCGCCCAACGGATCCGCAGGTCGGCCCCAAAGATGCGGCGGTGACGTTCTTGGAGTTCTTCGAACCCAACTGCCCGCACTGCATCAACTTCCACTCGATCGCCAAGCAGGTCAAAGCTGCCTACAGCGACCGCGTCCATTTCGCGTTCAAGCCGGTGGTGTTCTGGCCTCGCAGCGCGGTCCAGGCTCAGGCGATGTACGCCGCCCACGCCGAAGGCAAGTTCTTCGAAATGGTCGACGCCCAGTTTGGCATCAGTTCGACGGGGCAGGGGCTTACCGAAGACCAGGTCAAGCAAGCCGCTCAGTCCATTGGTATGGATGGCGACGCGATGATGCAGCGCATTAGCGGCGGCGTCTACCGCGGCAAGATGATGTCCAACCGTGCCGATCACCAGCAGTTGGGCTGGGGCTACGTGCCGGCCATCTACATCAACGGCAAACTCGTCGACAACAACTCGCGCACGCCTGAGTGCATCGGCCAGTTGCTCGAAGCCGAAATGGGATCGTAATCGCGGTCTTATCCCTTCGCGTCGCGGCGCGGTTCTGATTGTCGGAGCCGCGCCGTTTTACTTTGGCTCCAGCCCCCCACAACACACCGCTCTCCATGCGCACCAAACCGTCCCATTTCAGCTTGTTGATCTTGGCACTTCTCGGCTTGGGGGCCTTATCTGCGTGCGAAGTGCCGCCTGAGTCGACGTCACCGGTTTCGGAATCGCCATCCGGCTCGGCGTCGCTGAGGGACGAAATGGCCGGAGACTGCCAGTATCAGGCGGACGCCCCGGTCGTCTCTAACTACGCATCGCTGATTCGTTCGACGGACGCGCAAGTCGGCCCTAGCGACGCCCGGGTGACGGTGATCGAGTTCTTCGAGCCGAACTGTATCCATTGTATCAAGCTGCACCCGACGATGGTCGAGGTTAAGCAGCGCTACGACGACCGCGTGCGGTTCGTATTCAAGCCCTTTGTCAACTGGGCCGAGAGCCAGTATCAAGCGCAAGCGATGTATGCCGCTCACGCCGAGGGCAAGTTTTTCGAGATGATGGGTGCGCAGTTCGCTTCCGGAAAGCCCGAGCAGATGACGCGCGAGCACATCGTGGAGATTGCCGACGGCATCGGTATGGACGGCGAAGCGATGGCCCAGCGTATAGACGGTGGCGCCTATCGGGGCAAGATGATGGCCGATCGAGCCGATTTTATGACTACGGGAGCGCAGGGCTTTCCCGCCGTCTACATCAACGGCCAACTGGTCGAGTCGGGCTCTCGGACAGTCGGTTGCCTGTCGCAGTTGATCGAAACCGAACTCGATTCGTAGCCCACGCGTCCCGATCAGGAGCGGCAAAACCGCTACCTTTCCCAGGCGTTTTCCTCAGCCACCTTCCCCCAACGATCCATCGATCACCCAAGCTTCGATATGAATCAAGACCCCATTGTCAACCGCGCCATCACCACGATTCGCCTGCTTTCCGTCGACGGCGTGCAGGCCGCAGACAGCGGACACCCCGGTATGCCGATGGGCGCTGCTCCGATGGCGTACGTGATCTGGAAAAAGCATCTGCGCCATAACCCTGAAAACCCGAACTGGTACGGACGCGACCGCTTCGTGTTATCGCCTGGGCATGGATCGATGCTGCTCTACAGCCTGCTCCACCTGTCGGGCTACGACCTGTCGATGGAAGAACTCAAAAACTTCCGGCAGTGGGGCAGCAAGACCCCAGGCCATCCCGAGTACGGCCATACGCCCGGCGTTGAGACGACGACTGGACCGCTGGGGCAGGGCATGGCAAACGGTGTAGGCATGGCTATGGCTGAGGCCCACCTGGCCGCGCGCATCAATACGGAGGACCTCAAGCCCATCGACTTCTACACGTATGGTATCGTGTCGGATGGCGACTTGATGGAGGGCATCTCGCATGAGGCGGCGTCGCTAGCCGGGCACCAGAAGCTGGGCAAGCTGATCTACCTCTACGACAGCAATAAAATCTCCATCGATGGCTCGACGGATCTGGCCTTCACCGATGACACAGCGATGCGTTTCCGCGCATATGGCTGGCAGGTAATCGAAGTCCAAGACGGGAACGACGTAGACGCTATAGATGCTGCCGTTCATCTGGCGAAAAGCGACGGCACGCGACCTTCGCTCATCATCTGTAAGACGATTATCGGCTTCGGTAGTCCCAACAAAGCCGGAACCGAAGGCGTCCACGGCTCACCGCTGGGACGTGACGAGATCAATCTGGTCCGTCGCGCTTATGAGTGGGAGCACGAAGAACCGTTCTTCGTCCCCGACGATGTACGCGAACATCTGGACGCTCGGCCGCAGGGCAAAAAGCAGGAAGAGCGCTGGAACGAACTGGTACTTAAGCTGGCCGACGCTGTCCCGGCTGCTGCCGACCTGCTGCGCTTGGTCAAGGACAACTCTCTCCCGGCCAACTGGCACGACGCGTTGCCCGCCTTCGAAGCCGATGATAACGGGATGGCGACGCGCGCTGCGTCCGGCAAGGTCTTGAACGCACTCGCTCCGTCGATCCCAACCCTAATCGGCGGTTCGGCTGACCTCACGCCGTCGAACAAAACCGACGTCAAAGGCCGGGAGGACTTTCAGTCGGAAACGCCTGAAGGCGCCTATTTCCATTTCGGCGTCCGAGAGCACGGTATGGCGTCTGCGGCAAACGGAATGGCGCTGACGGGCCTGCGCCCCTACGTTGGCACCTTCCTAATATTTAGCGACTACAATCGCCCCGCGATTCGTCTGGCTGGATTGATGCACCAACCGGTCATCCACGTGTTGA
>CAXBBB010000316.1:0-3972 GCA_963973615.1 uncultured Rhodothermales bacterium
CGCCGGAGCTGCCACCGCGCGCCCACCACAAGCGGCGGCGACAGCTCCGACGGTCCTGCACGTACGGACGCGCATCTTGGCGACGCTCATCTGTGTAGTCCAAGATGCCAAACCGATTCCCTTTCCGCATCCCCTGATCCGGGGATTCTCTCTTCCGCTCATGCCGACTCTTCCTCCTTCCACTCTCACTTCTGGCGCCCCGCTCGCCCGCGCCACGGTTGCTCTGTTCCTACTCCATGGGCGCGGAGCAGGCGGCCCCGGCATCCTCGCCCTCGCCGACGCCCTCGACGTTCCGGCGGACTGGGCCGTCGTTGCCCCTCAAGCGCCTCGCGAGTTGGGAGGTTCGTGGTATCCGCACCGCTTCACTGCCGAGGTGTTCGACAACGAGCCGTGGCTGAGCCAGGCACTCGATGCGATAGCCCAGCACGTCGCAGCCGCCGAAGCCTCTGGAGTCTCGTCGGACCGAATCGTGCTGGCAGGGTTCAGTCAGGGCGCTTGTCTAGCGGCCGAGTTCGCGCTCCGCAACGCCCGGCGGTGGGGAGGCGTGCTCGTGTTCAGCGGCGGACTGATCGGCCCTCCCGGTACGGTCTGGAATACCGACGCGTCGCTGTCCGACACTCCGGTGCTGCTGGCCGGAAGCGACAACGATCCCCACATTCCGCTGGTGCGGGTCGAGGAGTCGGGCCGAGCGTTTTCGGCAGCACAGGCCGATGTGACGACGGACCTCCATCGGGGAATGCAGCACACCATCGCGCCTGCATCGGTCGAAGCTGCGCGAAATCTGTTACAGGCGTCCAAGTTGCAGAGCAGCGTAACGTAGGTGTTGTAAGTCGAGACGTCGCAATGCCGTAGCAGTGTTTACGATTCGCGTACTCCCGAAGGCGTACGGACCTATTGAAGGGAAGCGTGCATGTCACTACTCACGCTGCTCTTTGGAGCATTCACCCTCTTTAACTCACGCCTCACCCTCATGGCTAACATTCCCGTCGAAAAGAAATCCGGCTTCCCCTGGTGGCTCCTCCTCCTCGCCCTTGTCCTTCTCGGACTGCTCGCCTTTCTCTTCTGGCCCGATAACGAAATCGAAGAAGCGATAGAAGACGAAGTCGTCCAGATTGACCCCGTTGACCCCATCGAAACTACGGGCGTCATCACTTCCTGGACTGAACTTCAGAACGTTGCTGAGCGCCGCAACTTAGTTGGACGCACCGTCGACATCGACGGCCTCGTCGCTACCCGCGTCACCGGAGACAGCACCTTCTTTGTCGCCCCGAGCACATCGGATGCCCGCGACCGCCTCTTCGTCGTCCTCGAAGACCTGGGCGAATCCGAAACCGGCGCAATGGGCCGCGACGGACGCTACAACGTCGATCGCATGGAGCAGATGCGCCTCCAAGGCACCATTATGTCGCTTCGCCCCGGCGACCCTGACGCCTGGATGCTTGACGAAACGGACGCTGATATGGTCCGCAACGGAAATGTCTACGTCCGCGCATCGAGCCTGACGTTCATGGACGAAATGGCGGACGACGCGCAGCAAACGATTGACATGTAAGACCGCGAGAGGCGCCGGACATCCCCTTTGCTCCGGCGCCGCTTTCGTTCTCTTTACTCCCTTACAACACAAGACCCTTAGCCTCATGGCACACGTAAAACTCTCTGAAACACACGACTACGATCTGGTCTACGACGACCAGGACATCCGCGGCTGGGAAGTCCGCGACGGCGCTGGTGCCGTCGTTGGGAAAGTCGACGACATGATCGTCGATACCGACCGCGAAATCGTCGACATCGTGAGACTCGAAAACGGTCAGGAACTGGCCGCTCGCGATCTCGGCGAAGTCCGCGTCTACAACGAAGTCGGTCAGGTCACCCGCCGCGTCGACATCGATGACGACGACCACGCCGAATTCCGCACCCACTACGGCACCACCTTCGCCGATACGGGCAACGACTACGACTACTACGAACCCGCCTACAACTTCGGTTATCAGCAGGCTCGTAGCAATACGTACGCTCAGCATGACTTCGACTCGGCCGAGACTGGCTTGCGCACGGACTACGGCACGCAGTATCCGACAGGCAACTACGACGACCATCGCGACGCCATCCGGTTCGGTTTCGACCGCTACCAGAGCCGGCGCGGCGACATGCCCTCGCAGAACCTGAATCAGACCAAAATCTGACCTCGCCTGCGCTCTCTCGCCGATGCCTGTATGGGTCGGCTTTCCTCTTTCCCTTCCTCCTCCTGATGAACTCACCCGACTCCACCCTCCCCGCCGACTCCACGCTCCTACGGGAGACGGAGCGGGTCGTCGCTGAAGAGCGCGCTCATAAGAGCCGTTTGGACGCCATGACGGAGGAAAACGAGCGCATCGTACTGGAAGAGGCCGAGGAGCAACTGACCGTCGGCGTTCGCGAAATCGAGACGGGGCGTGTCCGCGTGGCACGTACCTTCGAGACGTTCGACGAAACCGTCGAGGTGCCACTGACGCAAGAGACGGTCGAAGTCGACCGCGTCGCTATCGGCAGCTTCGTCGATGTGGTCCCCGAAGTACGACGCGAAGGCGATGTACTCGTCTTCCCTGTCGTCGAGGAGGTTCTCGTCGTCGAAAAGAGGCTCCGGCTGGTCGAGGAAGTGCGCGTGTCACAGCGTGCGACACAAGAGATCGCAACCGAAACCCACACGCTCCGGCGCACCCGCGTCGAAAGCGAGCGGCTAGCGAACGACGCAGTCTGACTGCGCTTCGCTGCACAAGAGAGGCTTAGGCTTTTCACGGCACCTAGGTGCCCGGGTAGCGCACGCCGCGCGCCATCCAACCTTACACCAATAACTAAATACAACGATATCATGGCTAAGACCATTGTAGGATTATATGACGACCGTGCGACTGCTTATAAAGCGCTCACGGACCTCGAAAACGCCGGATTCGGCGAAGATCATCTGAGCTTCGCTTCGAACGAGAAGGGCGAGCGCCACACGTACGAGTACGACGCGAACGAAATCGCCACACCCAACCTCCTCACCGAGCGCGGCGTCCCTAGCGACGAAGCGAACTTCTATAGCGAAGGCGTCCGCCGCGGCGGAGCTGTCATCGTCGCCCGCGTTCACGACTCGAACATCGACCAGGCCGTCGACATCATGGCGCGCCACAACCCGATCCGCTTCGAAGACCGCCACAAGGAGTACAAGACGGAAGGCTTCACCAACTACGACGCCAACGCCGCCGCGTACACCGAAGACGAAATGATGACCGAACGCAACCGCTTCGCCGATCAGGCCAAGACGCGGATGCAGGAAGTCGAGGAAAACCTCAAAGTCGGCAAACGCGAGTACATCTCGGGTGGCGTCCGCGTACACAAGTACGTCGACACCGAGAACGTGTCGGAAACGCTCCGCCTGCGCCACGAGCACGTCGATGTGGACCGCACGACGGTAGACCGCGCACTGACGCCCGACGAAGCCGACCGTGCGTTCACGGAAGACACCGTCGAACTCGTCGAACGGGCCGAAGAAGCCGTCGTCTCCAAGGAGGCACGTATCACGGGCGAAGTCTCCGTCGGTAAAGAAGTCGAGTTCGAGGACAAAACGATCGCTGACACGCTGCGCAGCACGCGCATCGAAGTCGAGCAGATCGCTAGCGAGTTCGAGAACAACACCCCTGTCTTCGAGCAGCACTATGCCAAGGCATACGCCTCGACGGACAACGACTTCGACTACTACAAGCCCGCGTACCAGTACGGATACGCCGCCGGTCAGACCGAAAACTATCGCGACCACGACTACAACAAGGTCGAACCGATGCTTCGCGACGACTACACCACACGCTACGGCAGAGACGACGACAGTGCATGGGACAACGTCAAGGACGCTGTTCAGCACGGCTACAACAAAGCCAGAATGGCTGTGACCACCTAAGCCTAGCTTAGCCCACGGGACCTGATCCCACCGCCGACCGGCGGGTCTGCCTCACG
>CAXBBB010000317.1:0-3963 GCA_963973615.1 uncultured Rhodothermales bacterium
CGCGGACGGCGTGGAGTTGGTCGCGGCGTGCGGCTGCGTCTTCGAACCGTTTCTCAGCGGCCAAGCGCTGCATGTCGTCGGTCAGCATCCGCTTGAGTTCGTCGGTGTGTCCGTTGAGCAGCTTCTCGACCCGGGCGATCATTTCCTGGTACTCCTCCAGGCTCTGCGCGGCGATGCAGGGCGCGTCGCACTTCTTGATGTGGTACTCCAGGCACGCCTCGAAGCGTCCGGCCGCGATGGGTTCGGGGGCGAGCGCGAGGCTGCACGTCCGCACTTTGAACAGACTGCGCACGGCCTTGAGTACGCGCTTCATGTTCTTGACGTCGGTGTACGGCCCGAAGTATCTCGATCCGTCCTTGACGACGCGCCGCGTGGGGAAGACGCGCGGAAATGGCTCGTTGGTGATGACGATCCACGGATAGGTCTTGTCGTCGCGCAGGTTGACGTTGTAGCGCGGCTTGAGCTTCTTGATGAGGTTGTTTTCGAGGATCAGCGCCTCGGCCTCGGTATCCGTGACGATCAGTTCTACGTCGGCGATCTTGCGCACCAACGCCTGAATCCGCCCCTCGCGTGGACGACTTTCCTGGAAGTAGCTGCGGACGCGGTTGCGCAGGTTCTTCGCCTTGCCGACGTAGAGCACGTTGCCCTCGGCGTCCTTGTGCTGGTACACGCCGGGCTGCGTCGGCAGGTGGGCGAGCTTCTCTTCTAACTCGGGCGAGCGGACGGGCATGGCGGCGGATCGGTGCGGCGTGTGCGAACGATGTGCAGGCCGCTCGGGTTCGATGGAGGAAGCCCGGCAGATTTCCAAATCCTGACAGGTTTAGTGCGGACGTTGCGGTAACCTAACCCCACGCCTTCTCGACTGACCCGCCCGCTCTATGCCCCGCTTGTTTCTCATCGCCCTTGCCGTCGTCCTGTTCGCCGCCGGGTGCGCCACGACCACGACGCGCTACAAAAAGTCGCCGATCCTCGCCTACGGCTACCACCCGTACTGGATGGGCGACGAGTGGAAGGACGAATCCGTGGAAGCGCTGGACGGCATTTTCTTTTTCGAGATCGAAGTCGAGGGCGACGGCTCGCTGCGCACGTCGAACGGATGGCCCATCCGCTGGACCGAGTTGACCCAGACGGCGCGTGCGCGTGGAACGGTGCTGGCGCCGACGTTCACCCTGTTCGGATCGGCCAAGTTCGACAGCGTGTTCACCTCGCCCGAAGCCATCCGCCGCCTGACCGCCAACGTGCTCGGCGTAGCGACGAACGAGGCGGCGACGGGTGTCCACCTCGATTTTGAGATGTTTACGGCCGTCGATCCGGTTGCGCGGCTGGCGTATACGCAGTTCGTCGAGCGCATCGCCGTCCAACTCGCCTCGACGCGCCCGGACGCGCACCTGAGTGTCTTCCTACCGCCGTTCGACGTGCCCGACGCCTTCGACGAAAGCCGACTCGCCGCCGCCGTCGATCACGTCGTGGTGCAGGGCTACGACTTCCACTATCGCGGGAGCGAGACGAGCGGTCCCGTCGCTCCGATTCGCGGCTGGGGCGGACAGAACTGGGAAGGCATCGCCCGCCGCTACGCGCTCCTCGGCGTGCCGATGGACAAGATCCTGATGGCCGTCCCGCTCTACGGCTACGAGTGGCCGACCGAAACCGACCGCCCCGGCAGCCCGACGCGCGGACGCGGCAACACGATCTCGCTCGGAAACGTCAGCAAGGACCGCGTACCCGCCCTCGAAGGCTCAGCCCTCGCCCGAGCCGCGCAGTACGGCCTGCAACGCGACGTGCAGAGCGGAAGCGCGTGGTACGCCTACGAGCGCACCGACGGCTGGCGCCAGGGCTGGTTCGAGGACGAGGTGAGTCTGCGTCAGAAGATGGACTTTGTCCGGATGCGCGGCATGGCAGGCGTCGCCTTCTTCCCGCTGGGCTACGACGAAGGCCGGACCGTGGCGCGGCTGCTGGCGGAGTAAGTGCGCTCCCAACGGGCATCCTGTCGTTCGAGATCAGGGGTCATTCCGATTCGATGGGGATGCAGATCCGGAGACGATGTGGAAGCCGAGGCCTTGGCCGTAGAATCCGAGTCCGTGGCGCACCATACCGACTATCGGCTCCTCGCTCCGCGCGATGACGACCAGCGTATCTGAGGCGATCTGCAGCGGATTTTCGGTGTCCGCCCTCCCACTCACGTACTGCACTCCTTCGGGAATCACCCAGGAGAAGTCGCCCCTGCTGTTCGGGTTGGGTACAAAACGCTCGCCGCTCCTCAGGGCCTCCACGTGAATGGTAACGGTGTCTCCGTTGGAAAAGCGAGTAGGGGTGTGCGTGATGCGCGAGAGGTAGACCGGGGGTCGCCCACCGAAGGAAACATCCGAGGATCGGTCCGTCGATCCGCCCGGGAGGACCGAGAACTGGATCGGAGTGGAGAGACTTTTCCAGCAACGAGGCGCCGTCCCGCATCCTACGTTCAGAGAGGCGACTCGGACCGTCGTGGCGGCACCAGGCGCGAGAGCGCGAACGAGAAGCTTCTTTCCGTTCGTTCGGACCTCGACGCTTGGCGACGACGCGCTTGCCCACGAGATCGGTTCCTGGACAGGACCGGACACCGGCTCGCTACACGCTCCGCCCGTACTCCCGTTCAGATTCCAATAGCGATTCATCTCCAAGACCAACGAGTCGCCAACAGCCAGCGAGAACGGCTCAATTGGCTGAGAAGGGACAACTTGCGAGCTCGGTCCCGGCGAGCCAAAGCCCCATTCGGTGCAGCCAAAATCGCAGCCCGTCAGTAGTAGCGACGAGGAAAGGGCGACAAAAAAGAGAGTAGCAGAGAGCAGAAATTGCTTCACGTTGTAGATGGAGAATGAGACGAATAGAATACAGCGTGGACCTATTGTCTCCAACGCAAAACGCGCCGCCCCTCGCGAGAAGGACGGCGCGCTTAGGTAGCCGAAGTCGGCAATTAGTTGCCGCCTGCTGCCTGGGCTTTGGCGAACCAGTCTTCGATAGCTTTGGGGCGAACGCCTTCCCGCTGGGCTACGACGAAGGGCGCACCGTCGCCCGGCTGCTGGCGGAATGAGTGGCTTAGCCAGAACAGATCATTACAGATATCACTCAGGGCTGGCCGGCTCAACGTAGAATACATACCGGTCTGACTCGAGCGGATAGTCCCCGAAGCCCACCGAACCGCTTAACCCTATATCACTTTCTGTGTACTTCAGCCGTACGAAATCACCTCGACTGAAGACATAGCCATCTGCATATGTACCTCGAGGACCGCCCGGCGCTTGTGCCTCTATCCCAAAGGCAATTGTCCAGGATCTGATGCTTGATCTTTGATTTTGCGGCAGAGTCCTCAACGTGTCGCCTGATTCGATGTCGATTACCACGGTGGAAAGCGTGATGGTGTCGCCGTCCGCAAATCGTTTAGGGTTGTGTGTGACGTTCACGATTTTACTTTTCCGCGCATAGCGAGGTGCCAAATCGAATCGGTGTGACGACTCACCGTTAGTTCGAACCAAGAAGGTTAGAGGGTTTCCACCAGTAGTCCGAATGTGTTCGGCTGTGGTTGTACCGTTTGTGGCCGAGCGAACACTTACAAGAGTAGGAGGACCAGCCGCTAATGATTTCAAGGCAACCCCGCCGGGCAAAAGTCTTACTTCTAGTCTATTCGGAGGACTTGCTTCCCCACACCGGCGAAGGGTCACCCTCGAAAGGTTGCTCGCAACTCTCGTATTGCCAGTAATCCGCTGTCGGTATGAATACGGAATCGCCCACGGCCAAGCCGAAGTCTGCAAGTGGCTTGATAAGGACAACCTCAGTACTGATCCCCGGAGTACAAGTCTCTTCGAGCAGGCCGCATCCTGAGAGTAGAAGCAGAAAAAGGGCGTGTTTGAAGGGGAGCATGGAGTAGCTGGCTGTTCGTCTGGCATAAACATACAGCGCGCCGCCCCTCGTGAGAAGGGCGGCGCGCGG
>CAXBBB010000318.1:0-3960 GCA_963973615.1 uncultured Rhodothermales bacterium
AGTGCTCGCCCAGTCCGGCGGCTTCGACTTTGAGAAACGCCATGGGCTCGATGTTGCCGGTCAGCAGGGCGAGGTGCGCGCGGGGGTCGGTCGAGAGTTGCGCGACGAGTTCGCGAGCGCCGGGTAGAACCGTGATGTCGGCGGTCGGCATCGCGCGATGCATTTCGGTTTCGTAGACGCGCAGGAGGACGGGGAGCAGCGTGTCAGCGTTTTCCTCCTGCTCGTGCTCTAGAATCTCCGAAAAGATCTGCGGGTCGGTCTTTCCTGAAAACGAAACCGGCGTCGTGTCGACGTCTCGCCCCAAGACGGTGTGTAGGGCGAACGCAACGCTGCGGCGTCCGACGCCGTGCGTCTGCATTAGCGTGCCGTCGATGTCGAAGAGAATCAGTTTCACAAGAGAGGAGGAGTCGTAGGAGATGGGGCCGAGAGGGAAACAAACCGTCTTCCGATTTCCTCTAACTCGACTACCACTAAAGACCGAGTAACGCAGCGGTCTGACCGATGGAGCCACCCGAGAGCGACGGAGTCGATACGACCGTAAGGCGTCCCATCGACCGATCTCTATTGGTCCTACCAACTAACGCATCCGACGACTAGCCGAATGGCACAAAGCAAACAAGACGCATCCAACGGCACCGCTCCCAAGCGCCTGTACCTGCTCGACGCCATGGCGCTGGCGTACCGCTCACACTTCGTGTTCATCTCGCGCCCGCTGATCAATAGCCGCGGCGAGAACACGTCGGCGACCTACGGTTTTGCGGCGGCGATCTTGAAGCTGATCGAAGACCACGACATCGAGCATTTGGCCGTCGTGTTCGACTCACCGGGCGAGAGTGGCACCTATCGCGACGAACTCTACCCCGAGTACAAGGCCAACCGGGAGAAAATGCCCGATGAACTCATGGCCAACCTGCCGTGGATCGAAGAACTCGTCGAGGCGATGGACCTGCCGGTCATCAAGGCGTCGGGTGTCGAGGCGGACGACGTGATCGGGACGCTGGCGGTCAAAGGTGAGGAGCAAGGCGCCGAAGTCGTCATCGTGTCGGCGGACAAGGACTTTCGGCAACTGCTGACGCCCAGCATCTCGATCTTCCGTCCGGCGCACCGGGGCGAGACGTTCGACACAATGACGGACGACGGCTTCCGCGAGACGTATGGCCTCGAACCGGTCCAGTTCATCGACATGCTCGCGCTGATGGGCGACGCGTCGGACAACGTGCCGGGCGTGCCGGGCATCGGCGAGAAGACAGCGATGAAGCTGCTCGCCGAGCATGGATCGGTCGAACGGCTGATCGAAGTCGCCGACAGTCTCAAGGGCAAGCGTGCGCGCGAGGGGATGCAGAACCACGCCGAAGATGCGCTGATGAGCAAGAAGCTCGTCACCATCATGACCGACCTGGACGTCGACATCGACTGGGACGGCTTCAAAATCGGCACGGGCGATGACGAGAAGCTGCGCGAGGTGTTCGACCGGTTGGAGTTCAAGACGCTCTACGAACGCGCCGTCCTGGGCAAGAAGCAGAGGAGCGAGCCCGACCTGTTCTCGACCGCCGATCCGTCGACGGCGTTCGACTTCGGCCCGTACGAACCCGTCACCCGCATCGACGAGGACGCGACCGATTACTCGACCATCACGCGCAAGGAGCAACTGCCCGAACTGGCTCAGACGCTCAAATCGCAGGAGCGCTTTGCTCTCGATACCGAGACCACGTCGACCGATGCGATGATGGCGTCGCTTGTCGGCCTGTCGTTCAGTTGGAAGGACAAGCAGGCCGTCTACGTGCCCACGCCGCTGCCGGATGGCACGCAGACCGAAGAGATTCTGGAAGCGCTGGCTCCGGCATTCGGATGTGCGGCGCTCAAAGTCGGGCAAAACCTGAAGTACGATCTCACGGTCTTGGGACGCCACGGCGCCGACGTGAACGGGCCGTTTTTCGACACGCTCGTCGCCCACTACCTGCACGCGCCCGAGGAGGAGCACAACCTCGACGCCATCGCGCGCACCTTCTTGTCGTACCGCATGGTGCCGATTACCGACCTGATCGGCAAGAAGGGCAAGGATCAGAAGTCGATGCGCGACCTGCCCATCGAGGAAGTCGCCCCCTACGCCTGCGAGGACGCCGACATCACCCTCAGGCTCTATCCGCTCTTGCAGGAGAAGCTGGAAGAAGCCAACCTGGTCGAGATCGCGCGCGACATCGAGTTTCCGCTCGTGCCCGTGCTGACGGCGATGGAGCGCGAGGGCATTTCTATCGACGCCCAGCGGCTCGCCAAGATCTCGCAGCAACTGGGCGAGCAACTGGGCAAGCTCGAAACACAGATCTACGAGGCGGCGGGGGAGAGCTTTACGATTGGATCGCCCGCGCAACTGGGCGTCATCCTGTTCGAAAAGCTCGAACTGCGCGTCGTCTCCAAGACGAGCAAAGGCAAACCGTCGACCAAGGAAAGCGTGCTCCACGAACTCGCGACCGAGCACCCATTGCCCGGCATGATCCTCGACTGGCGCAAGCTCTCCAAACTCAAATCGACCTACGTCGACAGCCTCGCCGACCTACGCCACCCCGAAGACAACCGCGTCCACACGTCGTTCAACCAGACCGTCACGTCGACCGGAAGGCTCTCGTCGTCCGGCCCCAACCTGCAGAACATTCCCGTTCGGACCGAGCAGGGGCGCGAGATCCGAAAAGCGTTCGTGCCGCGCGAAGGGTGGACGCTGATGGCCGCTGACTACGTCCAGATCGAACTGCGCATCCTCGCGCACCTGAGCGGCGACAAAGCACTCGTCGAAGCGTTCGCGACCGGGCAGGACATCCACACCGCTGCCGCCGCGCTCGTCTACAACGTCGATCAGAGCGAAGTCACGCGTGATCAACGGCGCAAGGCCAAAGAGGTCAACTACGGCATTCCGTATGGGGTCTCCGGCTGGGGACTGGCGCAGCGTCTGCGCTCGTCGATCCAGGAGGCGCAGGAGCTAATCGACCAGTACACGCGCTCGTATCCCGGCGTGATGCGCTTCCTCAACACGCTCGTCGAGAAGGCGCGCGCGACGGGCTACGCCGAAACGATGCTGGGCCGCCGCCGCTACATCCCGACGATCAACGCCCGCAACCGCAACGAGCGCAACTTCGCCGAGCGCGTCGCCGTCAACATGCCGATCCAGGGCACCCAGGCCGACATGATCAAGCGCGCGATGGTCGCCATCCACGACCGATTGGAAGAGAGCGACTTGCAGGCCAAACTGCTCCTCCAGGTCCACGACGAACTCGTCCTCGAATGCTCACCCGAGGAAGCTGACGCCCTCGCCCAGATCGTACGAGAAGAGATGGTCGCTGCACTGCCACTCGGCGACGTTCCGGTGACCGTCGATGTGAACACGGGGCCGACGTGGCTAGACGCTCATTGATCGACCCGTGAAGCAAACCGAATACTTCAAGCGCCGTGTGCTCGGCGAGCGACCATACCTCCTCCTTTCGTGGTGCGAAGACGCGGTACGCAACCCGGATGCCGTTCACGTGCAAGCGGATGGGCGTGTCCGGCACTGGAAATACATTGAGGAGTTAGGTAAGCACCTGCGCGTGATCACGCTCGAAGACCGCGAGACGCTGCACAACGCCTTCCCCGATCGCTCCTTCGACCCCGACGCGCTATGACGTTCGAGTATTACCCCGACACCGACACACTCTACATCGCCCTGCGCCCCGGTCCAGGAGCCGACGCTGAGGAAGTAGCCCCCGATGTCGTGTTCGACTACGACGAGAGCGGAAACGTAATCGGAATGACGCTCGAACACGCCAGCAAACGCGCCGACTTGTCCTCATTCTCGGTCAAGTCGCTGCCCGTTCTAACAGCGGCGCCATGATCAAGCGCGCTGTGGTGGCCATCCACGACCGGCTGGAAGAGAGCGACTTGCAGGCCAAATTGCTGCTCCAGGTCCACGACGAACTCGTGCTCGAATGCCCA
>CAXBBB010000319.1:0-3938 GCA_963973615.1 uncultured Rhodothermales bacterium
GGCACGCCGCTGGTCGTCGTGCGCGATGGCAAGCTCGTGTCCGAAACGGTTTCACAGAGCAAAGCGGTGGACCCCCAGACGCGCCGTTAGATTATCTGGTATTGAACCTTCGGCATGTCGGTGAATGCAGTAACTAGCACGAGCGAGTGATCTTTGGTGACCGTCGATAGTGAGGTAGAACGGGTGTATTAGCAGAAACGAGCGCTGGTTGGTGGGCTACGTCTATCCTGCCGAGGTACGACCAGGCCGTTCACCGCAGGCGCAAGAGTCAGATTCTCGCCAAAGCACTCACGTCATTCAGTCTCCGGTAAACCCGGGGCGGTTCATACTTCAATCCTGCGAAGGGGTAAGGCAACCCACGTGCCGAGTCACGGAATACCCATTACAGGCTGCTTGAAGCGCAAAGCAGGGGGTAAGCCCGTAAGCATGCCTCTAATTAGCTTGGAAATACGTGAGATAGTCAGGTAGAGTAGCGGTTGCCGGGTCACGCGAGGCGCGTCCGTATCTACGAGACGTGTCTCTTTGGCTAGTAGTTGTATAGTAGGCGACGGCGCTTGTTGCTTTTAGTAATCGGCCGGCTGCCCGTAGACTAAAGCCGACCGATTACATGCTGGTCACATTTCGTGCTTGTGGCCGCTGACGTATCAGCAGCAGTTGCGGGATAGGTGCAACATGTATCACGCAAGATGTATCACAGCGGCCCCGTAGATCAGCGCAGGACGTGTACGAAGGCCCGGTCTACGCGCCCATCCCGGTCGACATCGACGAGTTCGGCTACCGGCAGGCTGCCCGAGCGTAGCTGCAGCACCTGCGCTCCATCATGCGTCGGCACCCACCGGCCTTCGAGCGGCGACCGGCTGCCCAGAGTGCTTCGCTCGGCGTCGAGAAGCCGGTAGGCGCCTCGTCCCAGCAGGGACTCGAGCAGGCGGGGCGAGAGCACGCCCGACTCCGAAGCGCGGCGTCCGAACAGGATGTCTTCGAGCCTCGAGCGGCGCTCCATGCGCGGCTGAGCGTGGTCGTACCGGCGATCGTCGTAGCGGTAATCACCGCCGGAGCCGTACCCCTTCCGAGCGCACCACTGCCGTCCGTGGACCGGGTGCCCGGCACCGCTGCGGCAGAAGGCGGGGCCTCCTTTTGCACTCTTGCCTCTGTGGTCTTCGTCCCGGTCGCCGCCTCGGTAGTACTCGCCACTAGATGGCGGATAGGCACCTGAACGCCGGCTCTGAGCCGTCGTGCGTTCGCGCCTGGTGGGTTCGCTACGATCTCGCGCAGCCTGGCCACCGCGCGAGGTCTCGCCGCGCGCCTGCTGGCGCTCGACGACGGGCGTCCACCACCCTCCGCGGTCCTGGGCGGCTGCCTCCGGTGCGAGAGTCGCGATGCTAAGCATGCCGGTGAGGAGCAGTGCCGCGTAGTTTGGGGTTCTGGTAGGGAAGCGCATAGCGATGTGGGTCGTTTTCCCCTCTCTGCGGCAAGCGCCTTGCCAAACGTCCGAAAAGGCCCCTGCGGCGCCAGTAGCGCGATCTTAGAAGGCGGGGGCGTCCAATGCGGCTCGCTCTCGCGTCCTGTCACCTAGACACCGCCAGATCGGAGCGGGCTACTCGGATACGAAGAACTTGGGCCGCACTACCGCACGAACGAGACAACACGCCTGCCTATCGCCTGAGTGTGCTAGGGTGCAGGTAGTATGCACCTGTTCATAAGAGACTTGCGCAAAACAGACCGCACTCGTAACATAAGGTCATTGGCTCAGAGTACACGTTCTTTTAACGCGCCCTCTATCCGAACTTCAAACCACCATACCCATCAGTCATGCGGACGGCCCGTTTTCTCCCTGTGGCGCTTCTGAGCGTCTTACTCCTCGCAGCCTGTGACAGCGTCTCTCCAGATGCTGGCGAGACGCCTATCACCTCCCAAAGCCTCAGCAGGTTATCTGACGCACGTGGCGGTGTTACAGAAACCTATATCGTCGTCTTCAAGGAGGGAGTGTCAGACGCTCCCGGCCTGACGCGGCGCCTTAGCGGCGGCACTGCCGAGCACGTCTACGCCAACACCATCAAAGGCTTCGCCAAGCGCATGTCCCCCCAGGCAGCCGAAGCGCTGACCAGAAATCCTAACGTAGCCTATGTCGAGCGCGACCAGCCGGTAGCACTCGCTCCGCCTCCAGGAAAAGGCCCGGGCAGTGG
This sequence comes from uncultured Rhodothermales bacterium, assembly GCA_963973615.1. Lineage (GTDB taxonomy): Bacteria > Bacteroidota > Rhodothermia > Rhodothermales > BA12 > CAXBBB01. The sequence continues at coordinate 2,184 of CAXBBB010000319.1, forward strand.
TGGTGACGGCGGCAGCGGCGGATCGTCGCAAACGACTCCCTATGGCATCACGCGTGTCAACGGCGGTGTCAGCGGTGCCGGACTTCGCGCCTGCGTGATTGACTCCGGCGTCGACCTCGACCATCCGGACCTGAACGTGGACGTCTCAGCCAGTCGCACCTTCATCACGAGTGGCAAAGACAGCCGTAGCGCCGACGACGGAAACGGTCATGGCACGCACGTAGCAGGAACGATCGGCGCTCTCGACAACAGCACGGGTGTGATCGGCGTCGCCGCAGGTGCCACAATCGTCGGCATCAAGGTGCTCGACAGCCGTGGCAGCGGTTCGTATTCGGCTGTTATTGCCGGAGTCGACTATGCGACTACAAGTGCAGCCAATTGCACGGTCGCCAACATGAGTTTGGGAGGCCCGGTATCGCAGGCGTTGGACGATGCCGTTCTAGCGGCTGCCGCTTCGGGCACTACGTTTGTCCTCGCAGCAGGTAACGAGAGCGACGATGCGAACAACCACTCACCCGCCCGCGCTGGCGGCGTTTCGGCTACCGACAATGTCTACTCCATCTCGGCGATTGACTCGTACGACCGATTTGCGTCGTTTAGCAACTTTGGATCGGCTGTCGCCTACGCAGCGCCTGGCGTAGCGGTGACTTCTACGTGGAAGGGCGGCGGCTACAACACCATCAGCGGCACTTCGATGGCTTCCCCCCACGCTGCGGGCGTCCTGCTTCTGGGTAGCGCGCGCACGAGCGGTGCAGCCGTTAACGATCCCGATGGATCAGCCGACCCGGTCATCGTCCACTAAGCCTGACAGCTCCTGCCTTAATCAGAGGGCGGCCTGGGAGATCCCGGTCGCCCTCGTTCGTTGAATGGCACACCGTGCTCGGGACGCGCCCTGAGCGCTCCGTGCGGAACGGTATCTGCTCGGTTCAGAAATCCTGTTCAAACCACCACCACATGCTCATGACCCGCCTCTTTTTACTCGCGCTCGCGATTCCGTTCGTTCTGATGGGCTGCGACAGCACGGACGACACCGGCCAGGCCCGCGTGCGCCTGCTCATGACCGACAGCCCGCTCGACGATTTCGCTAGTGCGTTCGTCACCGTGACACGTGTCGAACTGCTCGGCGACTTCGGCGCTAGCGGTACGACGAGTACGGACATGGACGACGTCTTCGTACTCACCGATACGCCATTCCGTGTGGACCTGCTCACCCTGCAGGACGGAGTCACGGCGATGCTGAGTGACACCTTACTGCCTGCCGGCGTGTACCGCGAGCTGCGCTTCCTCGTGGACGACACCGCTGATATCGTCTTCAAGGACAGCACGACCACTCGGCTTAAGGTGCCTTTCTGGTAGCCAGACAGGAATCAAGGTGACCAACCTGCCCAATCTCGTGCTAAACGACGGCGAAGAAGTCCAACTGCTGGTGGACTTCGACATCGAAGATTCGTTCGTCAAAGCCGGAAACTCAGGCAAGTACCTCTTCAAGCCTGTGCTACGCCTAGAGGACGTGACCGGTCTGGACGACTAACGAACCGGTAGCTGCCTCTGCGGTGAGTCCTTTTCTAGCGGGGGCAGCTACGGGATAGGTGCAACATGTCATCACAGCAGCCTCGGCAGGCAGCTACAGCTGATCTCTTTACGCGACGCTCCGAAATAGAGACGAACAGCGTGGTCTGTTACCTCGCCTCCATCACAATTCGTTTTCCAGAGTAAGGTAGAAACCCCCGCCTTCAGGCGGGCAGCTTTTAGCTA
>CAXBBB010000320.1:0-3938 GCA_963973615.1 uncultured Rhodothermales bacterium
AGCCGTCGCGCTCGGTCGAGAAATCGCTGCCGTAAGCGGTGATCGTCTGGTGCTCCATGCCCAGGTGCGGCGTGTGGGCGACGGCGTACTTCTCCGCTCGCCATGGGTACGGCCCCAGCGTCCGCTCGTACCACGCTAGGTGCGTCAGCATCTCGTCCAGCAGATAGTCGGCCCGGTCTGCGCGCTCGGGCAGGATGTAGAGCGAAACCGGAACGTCGACGCCCGCGATGCTGGCAAACGTGGTGTCGCGCTGGACGTACGGAGCGATGTTGAGGGCGACGTTATACGTGTTGATCGGGCTCGCCGAGTGCCACCGATACCGCTTGCGCCCATCACCCAGGTCGTCGACGCCGCGCAGCATTCCGTTGGTCGCCACGACCAAGTCGCCCGGGACGGTGATGTGAATGGCGACCGAGTCCGGCTCGCCCACGGGATGGTCGAGGCAGGGCCACCACAGATCGCACCCCTCGCCCTGAACGGCCGTCGCGATCCACGGCTCACCGTCTTCGGTTTGCGCCCAGACGAACCCTCCGTCCCACGGCGCCCGAACCGCCACGTGCGGCTCGCCTCCATAGGCCACACGAACGCGCATCGTGTCACCAACGCTGACGCCGTCGCCCAGTGCGACATTCAGTCGTCCATCTGCCGCATGCTCAAACGAGGCCGCTGAGCCATCGACGCTGACCGATGCCACGTCGAAATCGGGCGCCAGATCGAGCGTCAGAACAGGTGATAGATCCGTCCGTACGGCCGTCATCGTCACGGCTCCGTCGATGCGCTGAGTTGATGGGTCGACGGTGAGGTCGAGCGCGTAGCTGACGACGTCGTAGTGCTGGCTCGGCAGCAGCGAGCGCCCCGAATCGCGCCACTCGGGTTGCTGCGCCTGGCCGACGCATGCGCACAGAAGGAGTAGGAGCAGAGGAGCGTAGCGCATGGCAATCGGGAGATGGGGAGCAGCAAGGTATCTGGATGCAAGATACCCGGATGCGGGGACGCACGCACGCCCTGTTCTTCTTAGCATCCCGAAGACCGGCCTTCGTTTCACCTGGTTCGTCCCACCAATGACCCGAACTTCCCGCACGCGCTGGATGCTTAGGCTTCCTGTACGTCGTCCAGCCTACCCTCGTACCCCGGCCCCATGCGCATCGCCCTCGTAGAAGACATCGCCGCCCTACGCGACCGGATGGTCGAATACCTCAGCCTCTACGACGACGTCGATCTTACGCTCGTGGCGGACAGCGGCGACGCGTTCCTGGAATCCGTATCCAGGCTTCCCGCCGACCGACTGCCCGATGTGATCCTCATGGACATCGAAATGCCCGGAACGGACGGCATCGAAACGACGCGCCGGTTCAAACAGACGATGCCCCAGTGTGAGGTGATGATGCTTACGGTCTTTGAGGACAGCGAGCGCGTGTTTCGGGCGATTCAGGCCGGGGCATCGGGGTACCTCCTCAAAGACACGCCCGCCGCCGACGTTGTCGAAGCCGCGCGCGAGCTACTGCGCGGAGGATCTCCCCTATCGCCCACTATCGCACGTAAGACCCTGTCGCTGGTGCAAGAACAGTCGGCTTCGTCTGTTCACGCCGAAGACGCCGCCGCGCTGCTCGACTTGACGCCGCGCGAAACCGAAGTCTTGCGCGGCTTGGTCGGCGACACGACCGAATCCGAGTTGGCCGAACAACTGTTCGTCTCGCCCCACACACTCCGGTCGCACGTCAAGAACATCTACTCGAAACTGCACGTCCGCTCCCGATCCGGCGCCATCCGCATCGCCATACGAGGCGGACTGGACGGCTGACGAGTCATGCCGAGGTGTGCTCAGCACCAACTTCAGAGATAGCGCTCACGCGTCAGCGCCAGATGGTGCGCTTCGTGGCCGGCGAGGATGTAGCACAGCGCCCGTGCGCTCATCGGCTGATTGCTCACGATTCCAACCTGGTCGAGCAGAACCGGGTCGACCTTACCCAGCAGCAATACGTTGGCGCGACGTTGTGCATCGTACTCCGCCACGAGATCGTCTGGCGAGCCCGTGGCGAGATAGGTAGCAGCATAGGCATCTTGATCATAACCGGGCTGGGGTCCCACGTCTCCGCGGAGGATGCGCAGTGCTCGCGTAGCCATGATGCGCTCGGTATCGACGACGTGGCGCCAACTTTGCCACAGCGTCCACTTGCCGGGGGCATACCGGTAGGCCCATTGCTCGGACGAAAGGGAGCGTAGCAACTGGCAGGTAGCCAGTTGCTGTCCGCGAAGCTGTTCGAACACGTCTCCGTCGACGCGGTCGATGTACCCCTGATAAAAGGGTGGAAAGACAAGATCTGCCGCCATGAAAACGCGAGGGGAAGAAATCGGGCAAACGGAGATCGGCTTTCCCGATCAGTCGTCGGCGGGCGACAGGAGTTGAACGCTGAACCGCTCGTCGGCGTCCGTCCACACGCGGTCGACCAGCAGACCGGCTTGGGCGGCGAGTTGGGCGAAACCGTCGAGGCTGTACTTATAGGAGCTTTCGGTGTGAATGCGCTCGCCCTCGCGAAAAGCGACCGATACGCTGCCGACTATCGCCGTCTGCATGCGCGTGCTGACCAGATGCATCTCGACGCGCCCGGCTTGGTCGTTCCAGACCGCGCGGTGGACGAAACCGTCCGGGTCGAGCGTGGCATCCAGTTCTCGATTGATCCGGGTGATCAGGTTGCGGTTGAACGCTGCCGTCACGCCTTCCTCATCGTCGTAGGCGCGCTCCAACGTCGCGGCGTCTTTGCGCAGGTCGACGCCGATCAGGCCCGCGCCGTCCGCTCCAATCACGCCACGCATGGAGGCGAGGAAGTCGCGCGCTTCGTCGGGATCGAAGTTGCCGATGGTCGAGCCGGGGAAGAACAGCAAGGTGCGGTCACCGGGCACGTCGGGCAACTGGAAGTCGGACGTGTAGTCAGCGACGACGGGCGAGACCGGAAGATCGGGGTATTCGGCCTGCAACCGCTCGGCGGACGTGGTGAGGTGTTCAGCGCTGATGTCCAGCGGAACGTAGCTAGCGGGCTGGTCGAGGGCATCGAGGAGCAGCCGCGTCTTGACCGACGAACCGCTGCCGTACTCAATCACTCTGGCGCGCGGACCGATGGCGTCGGCCATGTCTGATCCGTGCTCGGTCAGAATTGCAGTCTCGGTGCGCGTCGGGTAGTAGGCGTCGAGTTCGGTGATCGCGTCGAATAGTTGGGAACCGTGTGCATCATAGAGATACTTACAGGGCAACGACTTGTCGGCGACGGTCAATCCGGCGAGCACATCGCGGAGGAAGGCATCGGAATCGAGATTCGGATCGGTGGTGGGCTTGGCTTCAATCGGAGCGGCCGGGCGTGAGCCGTGGAGCATCGGCGAATTGGGGATACAGCGTGCGCGTGGGTGAGAAGGCGGGTGCGACGATCAGGCGTCGTCAGCGAGGCGGATGCCGGTAAACTGCCAGCAGCTTTCGGGCGGGAAGAAGTTGCGGTACGTCGCGCGCGCGTGGCTCTTGCTCGTCGCGCACGAAGCGCCGCGCAGCACGAACTGGTTGCACATGAACTTGCCGTTGTACTCGCCCAGCGCGCCGGGCGCAGGCGCGTAGCCGGGATACGGACTGTACTGCGAGCGCGTCCACTGCCAGACATCGCCGTAGAGTTGCGTCAGCCCCTCGCCCGTCGCCTTGCGCGGATGCAGGTGGAGGCTGTCGGCAAACGTGCCTTCGACCGGCTGACCCTGAGCGGCGACTTCCCACTCGGCCTCGGTCGGGAGCCGCTTACCCGCCCAGCGCGCATAGGCGTCAGCCTCATAGTAGCTGACGTGGCAGACGGGTTCGTCCGGATCGACGTCGCGCTCGCCGCCCAGCGTAAAGAGTCTTCGACTGGCGGACGGCATTCCGTCGCCCGACGCGTCGCGCTGTGGCTCCCAATAAAACGGCTCGT
>CAXBBB010000321.1:0-3933 GCA_963973615.1 uncultured Rhodothermales bacterium
TCGCGCAGCGCTTTTCCCCTCTGGCCCGCCGCATCGTCGGGCATCGGCGCGATGGCAAGCCAGCGCGACGCCCCGAGATCGCTAGGTGTCATCGGCTCGAACGCGACACGCTCCACGTCAGCATCGCCGAACTGCTCGGCAAGCGCCGCCAACAGCAGTTTGCGCTTCTTGTCTCCCGCAGCAGCCGAAGCCGACTCAGACTCGACAACGAGGTATGACACGTCGCGGTCGGCTACGATTGAGGTACCGGGCACCAGGTCGAGCGCGTCGCGGCATTCGTCGAGCAGGTCGCGCAATTCGCTATCGAACGGCTCACCCGCCCGAACCGTCCGCGTCGGGCTAGAGCCGGCATTGCCGCCGGACAGATCGCCGAACTCTCCGGCCAGAAACAGATCGCCTCCTCCTCCGCCCGGCGCGCCAAACTGAATCATCGCCCCATCGTCCACCATCTCGCCTTCAGGCGCTGCCATCGCCATCGCGGGCGTGGCCGTCTCGACCGTTGCGTACTGCGAGCGGCTGCGCGTAAAGCGACGCACGACCGACGATCCGCCGTCGCTCGGAGCAAGTAGGACGCCGTACACTGAACGAGGCGTCACAGTAACGCCTAAGGCGTGGGATTGAGGAGCGCGTGGTGTCATGAAGGGGAACGGATGGCCTAGCCCAGCAGCTGCTGGAGTCGGCGTTTGTTGTTTGCGTAGCTGTAGGCCGTCTCGGGCGTGATCTTGTGCGTGCGGACGAGCCGGAAGAGGTCCTGTTCGAGCGTCGTCATGCCCTGGCTCAGGCCTTCCCACATCATCTGATAGATCTCGCCCTGGTTGGCGTTCTTGATCGCAGCACGTGCGGCGGGCGTCACCCAGAGCACCTCTTTGGCGAGGACTCGGCCTCCGGTGCGTCCGGGACAGAGCTTCTGCGACACGACGCACCGGAGCACATCGGCCAGGCGCAAACGGACGCGCTCCTGCTCGTTCGACGGATACTCGCCCAGGATGCGATCGATGGATTCGACGGCGCTCGACGTGTGGAGCGTCGAAAAGACTTTGTGGCCCGAATCGGTGATCTCAAGGGCCGATGAGATCGTCTCGGGATCGCGCATCTCGCCGATTACGACGATGTCGGGGTCCTGTCGCAGCGCCTGGATGATACCGTCCTTGAACGTCGGCACGTCCTTGCCCACTTCGCGGTGGCGGACGATCGACTTGCGGCTCTCGTGAACGAACTCGATGGGCTTGCCGATCACGACGATGTGCGCCGCCGAGTCGACGTTGTTGGCGTTGACGACGGCGTCGAGCGTGCTGCTCTTGCCTGATCCGGTGACGCCCGTGATCAGCGTAAGCCCGTCACGCTCGAAGCGGAAGAGCAGGCCGCGTTCGATCTGTGGATGGAAGTCGAGCGAGCGCAGCGCGCGCACCTCGTCGGTGATGGCGCGGAGGTTGAGCGCGAGCCGGGCCTGGTCGAAGTAGATCGTCCCACGGAAGCGACGCGGACGCCCGTCCATACCTGCAAACGGAAGCTCGTAGGAAAAGTCGACCGAGAAGTCCTCGAACAGCACGCTGCGCTGCCGGTCGTTGAGGATCGAGAGGAAGAGCAGATCGGTCTGATCGAGCGAGAACCGGCCCATCTCGGGGTAGGGTTTCTTCGCTCCCTGCACGCGGTACCACACCTGCCCCTTGGCCGCCGGGCCGCCTGCATCTACGTCCGACGCGTCGAGGTCGATCATGCGCGCGGGCACCGGCTCGAATGCCTCGCGGATCAGCTGCCGCGTGGGCCGGTCGATCAGCTTCACGATCTCGGCGATCTGCGCCAGGCGCTCCTCTCCCATCGCTCCTTCGGCTACCTGCGCGAGCAGGCGCCGAGCAACGTCGGGAAGCTGGACGAGCGCGCGGGACGGATCGACGTCTTGGGAAGAGACGTCCGCCCCGGCGGAAAAGACCGGGAAGGGGGAAGCGATCACAGAACGTGGGGGAGGAGGGGCTCCGAACGAAAAACCGGCCCCATCCGAGAACGGGGCCGGTATGGGTATCGGTCGGTGACGGGCGGGCTTAAATCGACACGCGCATTCCCTTTACGCGCTGATGGCTAGCTAGCCCGCTGCCTCCCATTCGACGCGCGTGCCCTCCCGGACACGCTGCGCGCCTACTCCTTCCCAAGAACCGATACTCCCAGAGTTGATGCGGCCGAGGCACATCGATGAGCGAATCGACTAGTTTCTTCCATTGCCGTTGCCGCCGCTGTTGCCGTTTCCATTGTTGCCATTGCCGGTGCTTCCGTTACCGTTGCAGCCGGTGCTCTTACCTGGGTTGCTGGTGTCGTAGCAGCCGATGTCATTTCCATGCCCGTTGTTACCATCATCCGTGTGGCCGCTCCCGTCGGTATTGGAGTTATCGGCGTAGCGATCGTCGTGGTAGAGGGGGTTGTCTGGCGTGATCATCGTCACGTCGAACACCTGGTCCGAGAAGTCCGGCCATTTACTCGTGTTGCCCGTTCGGACGAAGCCCGTGAGCGGATCCTTAGTCCACCCGTTGCCGCCATACGTCCATACGTCGCCGACCTTTTTCCAGCCGTGCGAGCCGTAGCCGTTGCGCTTGATGTCGTTGTGCTGCTCGACCGAAAAGCTCTTGATGTCCTCGAACGCGACGCGGTAGATGGTGGGGTCGGCCTTGCTGTGCGTGACCATGGCCCGCGCGCCGGTCTGCATTTCGCCGGTCGAAGCGTCGTATTCGAGCGCCGAATAGTAGTAATCGTATGTGCTGCTCGTCATCGGAAGCGCACGCTGCTCCTCATCGGACATGCTCTTGTTCGAGCAGTTCTTGTCGACGACGAGGTAGAAGTTGACCTGCGTACCGGCGGGAATCTCCTTGGTGTAGTCTCCCTCGAACCCGTCGCGGTTCTTGCTGGCCGTGAAGATGAGTTCGGGTTCGGGCAGCGCCTCTCCTGCTTTCCATCCTGGCGGTGTCCGCTGCAAGTAGACACCCGAGCAATACCCCGCCTGTGACTCCACAAACTTGATGTTCAGTTTGGTCGGCTGCACCGTCACCAGTAAACCCGATGCCAGGACCGTGCTACCGATGCGCGCCTCAGCGTCTCCGAAGCGGCCGATGCTCGTCACCGTATAGCTGGAGGTGCCCATGGGCGAGATCTGCGTCTCGTACTCACCGCCCTGGAGCGTGCCCTTGTGCCAGCTTTTGGCGGTACCACCATTGACCTGCTTTACGAATGCATCGATGTCCAGCGACGTCGAGCGTTCGACCGACTTGGCGTGGGCGCGCATGAAGTTGTAGCCGCTACGCGCAATCTCGCGGGCGATAATTTCTTCCTGCCGATCGCCCAGACGTTGCGTCGATTCGACGTTCGTCTGCTCGGACTGCGAAAGCCTGATGACACCGCCCACCATTGAGGTGGCGACGAGTAGGAGAGCAAGTTTTCCCATGGAAGTTGATTGATAGAGTCGATACGAAAAGGAGAGGCCTTCTAGGGACCAGCAGAAGGAGGCGCGATGCTCAGGCGCAGGCGCACGTTGAGCGCTTCGCCCGCATCGTAGCGCGAGGCGACATCGGCGCTGGACACGTCGCCCATCGTCGCGCTCACGAAGCCCAGGTCGAACTGGCGGAGCAGGGGAGGCGTGCCTCCGGCGCGCGCCCAACAGCCGCTGTTGGAGCGAAACGCATAGTCGATTCCCGCCCGCGTGAACGTCTCGGTCGCCACGTCGAACGGCAGCGCCGGCGGGTTCACGAGCATCGTGTCCCGCTCGACGCGGAAGACGGGATACGTGTCGCCCCTACCTACGCGCGTCCCTGCTGAAACGGCTCGGTAGCGCGTGCCGACGAGTAGCTGGATGGGCACAGAAGCGGGCGACGTGTCGGGGGCGATCATGCCTTCAGGCACCGGCTCGAACGCCTCGTGGATCAGCTGCCGCGTGGGCCGGTCGATCAGCTT
>CAXBBB010000322.1:0-3928 GCA_963973615.1 uncultured Rhodothermales bacterium
GCTCGAAGACGGTTCGTTCGCGAGAGCCGTCCGCTTTGTGCGTGCCTATCGCTTCCCCAACCCAAGGCGCGTGCGCGGCGTCTTCGATCCCGACAGCGACATGAACGGCCGGACGATGCTGCTCGACGCACGCTTCGCCGGTTTTCGCTTTCCGTTCGGCGTCCGTATCAGTCGTACACTCGACGAGACGCGCGCTACGCCCGAAGGCACCGAGCACGTGTGGGGCTACAGCTACCGCACGCTGGAAGGCCACTTCGAGCGGGGCGAGATCACGTTCGAGATCGTCAAGCGCGAGTGGAGTGGGCGGGTCTACTTCCGCGTCCACTCGTTCTCCAAGCGCGCGCGGATTCCCAACCTCGTCTACCGCGTCGGTTTCGGACTGCTTGGCCGCACGCTCCAACGTCGGTTCGCCCTGCACGCGCTCGAGCGCACGCGCGCCTACGTCCGACAGAGCCTGGTGCGAGACGCCTGCCTACGAGACGACGCGACGGCTACCGCGCTCCTGCTCGACGACAGGACCGAAGAAGAACCAGCCTGACGAAGTGATGAGCGTTCGACAAGTAACTGCTTGGCATATTGTACATAAGGGAGGATGAGACTAGTTTGATGGTTCCTACGCTCATTGTGCTTGCCTACCAAGCGCGATCACTTTCGGCATGTGCGCTCTTCTCCTCTGAAGCCGCTTTCGCTGTTTGCCTCAGCCGTGTGCGCTATCGTACTGCTGGTGCAACTGGCGGGAGCGCGATACGACACCTTTGACTTCGAGTCGGCTTATGCGGTCGATGGCATCGTCTTGCAGACGGTTGCCGGAGTCACGCTGCGTGCTGAAAACGGAAGCGGCGAGATGCGTCTGAGTGCACTTCGGGGTTTTGGAGGAACGAGCGGATACGCGCTGCTGGGGACCTGTCGGTCCATCGTCCTCCGCTTTGACTCCCCGGTCGACTTGGTGTCCGTGCGGTTGGCCGAGTCGTCGTCGTCCTCTACCTCGCGCGAGCGGATGGTGACATTTGAATCCGATACGGGCGAGTCGGCAACCCATGCCGTGTTGGACGGCTACCGAGGAGGCGCCGAAGTGGTGCTGCCCTTCAAGGCCGTCCAGACGCTCATCATCACGGATCAGAGCGGCACCTTCACGCCGATCATCGATGATGTGGCGTTCCACTCGCATTCCCCCGAGTGGCTGGGTGCGGCTGGCTCCGAACATAAAGGCACTACTCCTGGGATGTAGAAACCGGTTGGGTTAGAACGTCACGCTGAGTTCGACGCGTTGACCGTCCCGCAGGACGGTGGCGGGGACCGTCTGGCCTGGCTCCAACTCACTGAGCATTCGCATGTAATCCTGCATTCCGGCGATGATCGATCCGCCGAGGGAGATTAGGACATCATCCTTCTGCATTCCGGCGACTTTTCCGGGGCGGTCGTCGAGGACGGCGTCGATGCGCATGCCTTCGCCGTCGTACACGTAGTCGGGCATGACGCCGAGCGTGACGTTGAAGCTCATCCGACCCTGGCTTTCGTCGCGCGTTTTGGTGAACGGCACCGCCTGGCCGTCCAGCCCGGCGATGATGCCCGTCGCGAAGCGCGCGACGCGGTCTAGCCCATCGTAGTTGACGAGGTCGGAGTCGTCGGATGCTTTGTGGTAGTCTTCGTGCTGCCCCGTGAACAGGTGTAAGACGGGAATGTCGGCCAAGTAGAACGACGCGTGGTCGCTCGGTCCCAGACCGGATTCGTGCAGCTTGGCGTCGAGGTCGACCGGCTCAGCGGCGGCTGCGATCACGTCGTTCCAGACCGGCGACGTGCCGCTGCCGTTGACGGCCAACTCTCCGGCTTCGTTCAGCCGCCCGACCATGTCGAGGTTGATCATATAGGCGACGTTCGCGATGTCCAGCGTCGGCGCGTCGACCCAATACTTCGACCCGTACAGTCCAAGCTCTTCGCCCGAGAACGCCAGGAAGAGGTAGTTGCGATTCTTGGGTGCGTCGTCCATCTGCAAGCGCTCGGCGATAGCGAAGAGCGCGGCCACGCCCGATGCGTTGTCGTCGGCGCCGTTGTGGATGGCGTGGTCGTCCGGTTGCCGCGAGCCGAACGTGCCGTGCCCCAGGTGATCGTAGTGCGCTCCGATAACGACGGTCTCGCTCGCTCCATTGTCGATCAGGCCGACGATATTGCGGCCCGTCCGCGCCTCGCCCTCGCCCGGTTCGGCGTGGGGGGTGGTCGAGAACGTGAAGCCGAACGACTGAAACCAGTCTCCGTCGGCTCCAGGCGTCAGGCGTAATCCCTCGAACCGTTCGGCGATGTAGCGCGCCGCCAACGCTTCACCTTCGGTCCCGGTCTCGCGGCCCATCAGCAGGTCAGACGACAGAAAGGCTACATCTTTCTGAATAGCGTAGAGATCGGCAGTCTGCGCTGCAGCCGGAGCGATCAGGACAGCGAAGAGCAGGAACGATAGGAGGCGAGGCATGGCAAAGCAGATAGGCGTGTGCGTCGAATGCTCATCCGTGATGCGCGTTGCTGAGTGGTCGTGAATATGGAAGAATGCAGGTTCGTCCATCCGCATCGCTCCCTCCTTAGCCGTTCTACTACAAAGCGTTGACCCCGAAGACGAGAAGCGTCGTCTGCTCTGTTGGATGGTAGTTGAGAGTATTGACGCCCGGGCGCACGCACTCGAGTCGGACGCGTCAGGCACTACTTTTGACGGATAGTCCTGCAGAGGGCATTGATTCGGGTCCTTTCCACCTATTCAAGCGAGTGACACGCAATCCTCATCGCTGCCGATCTCTATGCTCTGTCCCCTGCGCCGTTTACTCGCGGCTTCGCTACTCTTGTTCGCTGGGGCACTAGGTGGGACCGTTCAGGCCCAACCCTTCGGCGAGTTCATCGTCGGTACGCAGGCTTCGGCCTCGTCCGCTGCTGCGCGGCTATCCGATGGAGCGTCCGTCGTGGTGTGGCCTTCTCTGGACGAGTCGACAGGGACAACCACAATGCGTGCGCAACGCTATGGAGTCGACGGCAACCCGCTCGGGACGGCGACGGTGTTCAGTGCAGGTTTTGATGGATCTCAGAGTCGGCCCAGCGTTGCACCGCTCGATGGGGGCGGATTCGTCGTCGTCTGGCTGCGGACGGTGGCGCTACGAATGGCGCGAGCCGAGGCGTACGGACAGCGCTTCGACGCGTCGGGCGCTCGGATGGGTGACGAGTTTCGGGTCGCGCTGAGTGACGGCGTGGATGCCAGCCCATCGGTCTCCTCGTTGTCGAACGGCTTCGTCGTCGTACTGACCAGCTATGAGGGCGACGACCCAAACGGCGGCGTTTTCGCGCAGCGCTACGACGCCCAGGCGCAGCCAGTCGGGGCCGTCTTCCGTCCAACTGGTGCGGCTTCGGGCGAAGACCCCGTCGAACGGGACGCTCGTGTGGCGACGTTGTCCGGCGGTGGCTTTGTCGTGACCTGGATCACTGAGTCCGGGACGGGCGCGGTGTCCGAGCAGGTGGTGGCGCAGCGCTACACCGATGAGGCCGAACCTGCCGATGTCGCTTTCCTCGTCGCAGGAGCCGGAGGCGAAAAGAATGACGTGCTGATCGGGTCGTTATCCGACGGTGGCTTCGTCATCGGCTGGACGAGCACCGATGCGACCAGTAGCACCCTCGCGTTTCAGCGCTACGAAGGGCGTGGCATCGGCAGAGGCAAGCGGATCGAGGTGGCGCGCGCAGCGATCTTGGAGGCGCCGGCCGTCGCCGGATTAGAGACCGAGGGATTCGCGTTCGCCTGGAGTCAGGGCACGTCGGTCGAACGCCTGGACTTGGTGAGCCGCCGCTACAACGCAACCGGCAAACCGGAGAGCGACGCCGAGTACGTCAACGACGTGCGGCAAGGTGCGCAAATCTCTCCGTCCATCGCGGCCCGGTCGGGCGACACTTACCTCGTCGCCTG
>CAXBBB010000323.1:0-3919 GCA_963973615.1 uncultured Rhodothermales bacterium
CTGGCGCAATGAATATCGTCCTGGCCCCAACGGCGGGGTCGTATGCGGCCTGAGCATCTGCGTCGATCGAGGCGTGGATCAGGGCGAGTGGGTGACCAAATGGGACGGCGCCGACAACACGGATGTTGAGGCGATCAAAGGCGGCCTCTCCAATGCCATGCGCCGCGCCGCCGTGCAGTGGGGAATCGGGCGATATCTCTACGACTTACCGCAACAGTGGGTGCCGGTCGACGACTACAAGCAGTTCAAGGTCACACCGCGCGTTCCCGACCGCTTCCTACCTGCCCGCCCGTCCTTCCACTCGGGTGATGGTGCGAGCCGCGAGGTCGAGCGCCCGAATCGAATGCTCCGAGAACAGCCTGCACCCAACGAAGATGTCACTCGCGCTCCCCAGCAATCGCGAGGTCGATACGACCGCCGCCCCTCGAACGCAGGCAAATGAGTCGGTAGCCAGCACGCGAGTTTCACGGTGAATTGGAGGCTCCGACGAGCGCTTAGGGCGTGCTACACGCCTCTCACCTCTCGCACATGAACGAAAGCACCGCCGACTTACGCACCCCCAAGCGCGTCGCCACGTCGCAGGCCACGATGAATCAGATCGTCCTGCCCAACGACACCAATGGACTGGGCAACCTGATGGGCGGACGCCTGCTCCACATGATGGACGTATGCGCCGGAATCAGCGCCTCCCGCCACTCCGAACAGGCCGTCGTAACAGCCTCGGTCGACTCCGTCGAGTTTCAGTCGGCGATCTACATGAACGAGATTGTCGTGCTCGAAGCGCAGGTCAACCGGGCCTTTCGCACGTCGATGGAAGTCGAGATCAACGTGTGGGCCGAGAACCCGCGCGCCCGGACGCGCCGCAAGTGCAACCGCGCCTTTTACACGTTCGTCGCCGTCGACGACAAGGGGCAGCCACTCCGTGTCGCTCCTCTTCATGCCGAAACGGAGGACGAAAAGCACCGCTACGAAAGCGCCGCTCGCCGTCGTGAACTTCGTCTGTTGATGGCGGGCCGCCTGCGCATGGAAGACGCGCACTTGATCAAAAAGCTGGTTATGAGCGCCGTCGATAACGAAACCCCGGAGACTGCCAAGTGAAACTTCTCCTCGCACTCGCCGCCTTGCTGACTGTCCCAGCCCTCTATGCTCAGACTCATGTCGAAAGCATCGGCGGTCAGGTCGGATCGCCGGCGGCGGCGATCTCGCTTCGTGGACAATTGAGCGGCATCCAATCTATCGGCGAGGTCGGCTTCTCGTTCGAGGACGATTTCGTCGACCTGGCCGGATTCGCGTTTACGCTGGGCGCCATCGATGGCTCGCCGATGCGCTATTACGTCGGCCCCGGCGGCACTGTCAGACTCGACTCGGGCACGGTGCGCGCTGGACTACTCGCCGCAGCCGGCTTGATGTTCGAGACGGGGCAGTTCGAGGTCTTCGTTCAGGCTGCGCCGGTGATCTATTTGGTGCCTGAAACCAACGCCGACCTGCGCGTGGCCGTCGGCCTGCGCTACCTGCTGGGCCGATAGCGCGTCCGTACCTTGATCGGCTCTCCGATCCAGATTTATGCTTCCACAACGTGTTCTCGTCACCGGCGCCAACGGAATGGTCGGAAAGCTGTTCGTCGAGCGGCTTGCGGCGATGCCGGACTACGACGTGCTTGCGACGGCCCGCCAACCGTCGTTCGTCGGTGATGCATCGTGCGGATATACGCAAATCGACCTGACCGAGACGCGACGCCTGACCGAGTTGATACACAACTTCGGCCCCAACACCGTCGTCAATCTGGCGGCAATGACCAACGTCGATCAGTGCGAAGTCGAGCGCGACGGGTGCTGGCGCATCAACGCCGATGCAGTCGGGCAAATGGCGCGCGCCTGCCGACGAGTCGGGAGCCGCATGGTCCAGGTGTCGACGGACTTCGTATTCGACGGCGAGAACCCATTGTACTCGGAAACCGACGTGCCTCGGGCCGTCAACTTCTATGCAAAGAGCAAGATCGCCGGGGAAAACGCCGTCCGCGACGCCGGAGTCGATGCATGGGCCGTTGCTCGTCCTGCCGTCGTGTTCGCCGCGCGCACGCCGAGCGGACGCGGCAATATCGCCTTATGGGTCCGCGAGGAGTTGATGGCGGGGCGCACGATCAAGGTGTTCACCGACCAGTGGCGGACGCCTACCTACGCGCCCGATTTCGCCGAGGGATTGGAACGATTGGTTCGCTTCGGAAAGACCGGCGTCTTCAACATGACCGGACGAGAGTACTTGTCGGTCAACCAGTTCGCCCACGTGATCGCCGACGCATTCGACCTCGACAGCAGCTTGATTCAAGAGTCGACTGCCGCCGACTTTCAGCAAACCGCGCGGCGTCCTCCGCGAACGGGACTGATCACTCTCAAAGCCGAGACCGAAATCGGATTTCGCCCGCGCTCCCTCACCGAGGCGCTCGCCGATCTGCGCAAACAGATCGAAGCCAATCCATCGCTCGCCTAACCGCGCTTCTAAACAGGGCAAGTCTCAGCGGCTTGCCCTGTTTGTTTTAGATTTTCTATTAGCCCATGCCCGCCGTTCTCGTCGCATCCCTCTCTAAGTCGTACGGTATCAAGCCGCTACTCGACAGCGTTTCGTTCAGCCTTGAAGATCAGGCCCGAATGGGCGTGATCGGCGCCAACGGCTCGGGGAAAACGACGCTGCTGCGGATGATCGCCGGAACCGAGAAGCCGGACAGCGGGCGCATCATCATCCCGTCAGGCACGCGCGTCGGTTATTTGTCCCAGGCACCGACGTTTAAAGCCGGTCAGACGGTGCTTGACGCTGTGTTCTCGGGCGACGGCGCGGCGATGAAGGTGGTCCGCCAGTACGAGGAGACCTTGCACACGCTCGAAGCGTCGGGCGGGATGGACATGGAAGCCGCCGAGCGTCTCGCCACGCTGTCGGGCCGGATGGACGCAGCCCAAGCGTGGAGCCTGGAAGCGCGGGCGCACGCCGTCCTCGACCGACTCGGTATTACGGATACTACCGCCCTGGTCGACACGCTGTCGGGCGGCCAGCAAAAGCGCGTCGCCTTGGCCCAGGCGCTCGTCGAAGAACCCGAACTGCTCATCCTCGACGAGCCGACGAACCACCTCGACACCGAGACCGTCGACTGGCTCGAAGGCTATTTGAGCAGCTACTCGGGTGCCCTCCTCCTGGTCACGCACGACCGCTATTTCTTGGACCGCGTCACCAACCGAATGCTCGAGGTGGCGGGCGGCGGGGTGCAGCGCTTCGAGGGCAACTACTCGCGCTTTTTGGAGGTCAAGGCCGAGCAAGCCGTCGTTCAGGAGGCGGAGCAGGCCAAGCTGGACAACATGGCGCGGCGCGAACTCGAATGGCTCCGTAGAGGCGCTAAAGCCCGAACGACCAAGCAGAAGGCCCGCATCGACCGCGCCCACGCGCTGATCGACCGTGAAAGGCCCGAGGAGGAGCAAAAGGCCGAAATCTCGGCCGTGTCGAGCAGGTTGGGTAAGAAGGTGGTCGAGTTGCGTGGTGTCTCCAAAGGCTACGCCGAGCGCACGCTGATCGACGACTTCACCTACCTGTTCACGCGAACGGACCGCGTCGGCATCATCGGTCCTAACGGTGCGGGCAAGTCGACACTGCTCGAACTGATCGCTGGCCGCCTTCAGCCGGACAGGGGTACCGTCGAGACCGGCCCAACTGTGACCATCGGCTATTACGACCAAACGAGCCGGGCGCTCAACGACGAGCAGCGGCTGATCGATTACATCGAGGAAGTCGCCGAAAACGTCGTCACGTCGGACGGGTCGGTCATCTCGGCGAGCAAGATGCTCGAACGCTTTCTCTTTCCGCCCAAGCAGCAGTACACACCGGTTGGCCTGCTCTCGGGTGGCGAGCGGCGACGGCTCTACCTGGCTCGCATCCT
>CAXBBB010000324.1:0-3912 GCA_963973615.1 uncultured Rhodothermales bacterium
ACTCGGGCCGCCGATAGCCGCCGTCGGCCATGAACTCCATAAACTCGCCACACGTCACCAACCGGCTCGCCATGCGGAACGGCTGGACGTACGTCTTGTGGCGTGGCGCCTCGTTGTCGAAGTGAAAACCCTCGTCCTGGTGCCCGATCTCGTGAACGCCACCCTCGAACGCAATCCACGACAGCGGCGAAGCTTCGCCCTGCCCCGGATCGCCTGTGCCTTCTCGGAAGACAGGACGCAGCGGATTGACCGAGAACACGTGCTTGATGTCGGTCACGAGCAGTTCCTGGTGCTGCTGTTCGTGGTGCAAGCCGACCTCGACCAGCGCGGCGACCTCGTCCGGCACGTCGCCATCGAGCAACTGTGTCATGTGAGCGTCGACGTGGGCGCGGTAGGCCATCACGTCGGCAACGGTCGGGCGGCTGAGGTAGCCGCGTCGGTCGCGGCAGTGACGCTCTCCTGCCTGGACGTAATAACTGTTGAACAGGTAGGCGTACTGCGGATGGAACGGCGCGTAGCCGGGTAGGTGCGGCGACAGCACGAACGTCTCGAAAAACCACGACGTGTGGGCAAGATGCCACTTGGTCGGCGACACGTCCTCCATCGTCTGAACGACGAAGTCCTCGGTCTCCATCGTCTCGACGAGGGTGCGCGTAAAGCCTCGAACGGCCTGGAAGCGGACCGAAAGGTCGGCGGTGGACGGAGCGGCGTCGGGCACAGCGTGCGGCGGCGCGGGGTCGGGGGCGATGGCGGTGTTCATGAAACTCAGTATAGCAGAACTGCGCGCGCGTTCCCCTCGCTACAACTCGGTGCAGAATCGTGAAGAGTGCATCGGCGGATCGCGTATTTTCCCGTCTCCAACAGTCCTCGCCCGTGAAACTCCGCTACCTCCTCATCCCCGTCGCCGCGATTGGAATGGCGTGGGTCGGCGCGACGTATTACTTCGTCCGGCAAGTGCGGACGTATCCGCCCGTCACGCACGATGATCCGTTTACCGATCCGGCGCAAATCGTCGAGTATGGACTGGAGGGCAAGCGAACGCCGGGCGACTTCGGCTACTCCAACTACCAAGTCGTGTCTTACCCGACGATGCCGGACGACCTCAACCTGAGCGCCTGGTGGATGCCTGCCGAGAACGACGATGCCGACGCTGCCGTCCTGTTTGTGCATGGGCGGCAGGCGAATCGGCTCAAACCGATGAAGTACCTCCCACTCGTCCGCGCGGCTGGACTGGCGGCATCGCACCACGTGCTGCTGCCCGACCTGCGCAACAGCGGCGACAGCGAGCCGGGCGCTACATCGATGGGCTGGGAGTTCGCCGAAGACGTCGTCTCGTCGGTGGAGTACTTGGCGAGCCGGGGCGTGCGCAGCGTGACGATCTACGCCTTTTCGATGGGCGCGCTGGCGACCGCCGTGATGTACGAACGGCCCGAGTTGAACGAGCGACTGAAAGCGACAGGCATCGTCGTCGAGCGCATCGTCTTCGATTCGCCGCTGGCCGACGTAGAAGCGACGCTGCGCGGCGTGGCGACGCGGGACGGCATCCCTCGTCCGCTGATTTCGAGCGCGATGCTGGGCTTCGATCTCTCAATCGGGCGCAATCTGGACCGGCTCACCATCGGCCAGTTCATCTCCGCTCCGCCTGCGCCACTGCTGATCCTGCAGGGGACGGACGACGAGATCACGTTCTTCCCCATCTTCGAGCACATCACCGAACGCGCCGCCCCCTCCGTCCAGATAGAGACGTTCGAGGGCGCGCGCCACGTCAAGATGCTCACCGACCCGGCCCACCGTGAACGCTACAGCCAGATCGTGACCGATTTCCTGCACAACTCGGCGAGAGCCGATACTGCAACGCAAGCGTCCAACCTGCGTACCGAGCCGGACGCCTGATTCCCCACCGATGGAGCCTCTCCGCCCCTCTCCTACTGCCGACCCACAACCGGTCGACGTTTCTGACCCCACCGCTGGCGACGATGTCTCCAACGCGCTTGCCCCCTCAGCCGCCGAGCGGATGTTGGAACCGAGCGTGAAGACTGTCTGGCGCATCTCGGCGGGGCTTTGGTGGTCCGTCTTCGTGCTGGCGGCGGTCTCGTTCGACGTGGTGAGTCTGTTTCGCGACTTCGTGCTACCGTCGGGTGTGCTGAGCGCGACCGTCCTGCTGCTGGCCATCCTCTATGTGACCTACGTACCGCGCCTGCGCTACCGGTTCTGGCGCTGGAGCGTGACGGGGGATGCGCTGCACGTCGAGCGTGGCATCTGGAACCGCGTGCGGACGCTCGTCCCGCTGAGGCGCGTGCAGCACCTCGACGTGTCGCAAAACCTGCTCGAACGCGAACACGAACTGGGTAAACTGATCGTCCACACAGCAGGCACGGAAAACCATACCGTCACGCTGCCCGGCCTGAACTACGCCGAGGCCGTCGCTCTGCGTGAACGACTCAAAGCATACCTCGACACCGAAGCGCTGTGACCGACGCCGACGCTCGAATCGAACCGACTCCACTCGCTCTCCCTTCCGAAGTCGAAGCCGCCCGCGAGCCGTGGGCCGACATGCAGCGGACCCATCCGTTCACGCTGGCGCATCGCTTGATCACCAGCCTGCCCGCGCTGGCCTACGCGCTCCTGCCCATCCTGCTGACGACAGGGAGCAACTTCGCTTCCTATTTCTCGCTGATCGCCTTCATAGGCTTCGGCGTGCTGGGGATTCCGTTTATCGTCGCGGGCTGGATGCGACTGACGTTTCGGGTCGACCCGGACGCGGTCGTGATCGAGAGCGGCGTGTTCTCGCGGCAGTTTCGCAACATCCCGATCGAGCGGATTCAGCGGATCGAGATCGAGCAGCCTGCACTGGCGCGTGCGTTTGGCATGGCGCGCGTGCTCCTCATGACCGGCAGCGGCGCCGGAGCCGAGGGCACGCTGGCCTTCCTCCCCCACGCCCGTGCGCTCGCCTTGCGCAAACTGCTCCGCGCCCTCGAACAGCAGCACGAGCGCTCCATCGACATCCAAACCCCGAGCGATGCAGAGGCAGCCGGAGAAGAGGAAGCCGAAACTACGCTCTTCGACATGCCCCTCCGGTTGGTGTTAGGAGCCGGAGCGATGCGCTTCTCGCTCGTCTATATCGCCATCGCATTCGGCATCGTCCAGAACCTGCAAATCAATCCCGAAGACGTCGTCGATTTCTTTTCCGACGAGCGCTACTCGGAATACACGTCGAGCCTTCCCGACTCGGTTGCGCTGACGGTCGCGCTGACCGTCGGGATCGCGTTTTTGCTCTCGTGGCTGTTCGGCATCCTGACGACGCTGAACTCGCTGTACGGCTTTCGGCTCACGCGCGAGGCGGCAGGCAAACTCGTCACCTCGCATGGGCTGCTGGGCAAGACGCAACGGACGATTCCCGTCGCGCGCGTTCAGGCGCTACGCATCCGCACCAACCCCGTCCATCGGCGGCTGGGCTACGCGCAACTCCACGCCCAAACGATGGGACTGGACGACAAGTCGAACGGGCTGGCCCAACTCGTCCCGCTGGCCCAGTCCGAGGTCGGCGACGCAATCGCACGCGACCATTTCGGCGTGACCCGGCCCGATATCGTGCGTCACGTGTCCGAGTTATTCATCCGTCGCCGCGTGATGCGCGTACTCTTCGGCGTAACGCTGCCGGTTGCCATCGCCTACGCTTTCACGCGCTCCCACCACGCCTTCTGGCCCCTGCTGCTCATCCCGCCACTGATTTTGTGGGTGCGCGGAATATGGAATGCTCACGGCTACGTGCTTGAGAAAGGCGTACTGGTTGTCCAGGCAGGCGCCATTATCCGTCGCTTCCGCTACCTGCCTACGCACAAGATCCAGTCGCTCGAACTCGAGCAGTCGTTTTTCCAGCGGCAACGCGGACTGGCATCGGTCGCCATCGAT
>CAXBBB010000325.1:0-3903 GCA_963973615.1 uncultured Rhodothermales bacterium
CGCGAGCCAAAGCGTTTTCGACCCACGCCGCATCGCTGGGCCTGGGCGTCGTCGCGCCGGACACCAACATCGCCCTGTTCGACGTGCCGGAGAAATCGACTGACGCGCAATCGGCCCTTGCCCAATCCGGCTTACTCGTCGTTCCGTTTGGCCCGCACCGCCTCCGCGCGACGTTCCACCGCGACATCAACGACGACGCACTCGACCGCACCTGCGCCACTCTCACTCAGCACTACGGCTGACCTCTCCGTCGGCGCTCTCTCCACTCCTCAACTGCTACCGACATGGCCGAACGCACGTCCGCTCCCGCTCTTCCGGCTCCTTCCGAGACCCTACTTGCCATCGCCGACGCGCACGGCACGCCGACGTACGTCTACTCGGAACGCGTCGTCGAGCGCCAGGCGCGCAAGTTGGAGCAGTTGTTCGATGGGCTGGACGTGTCGTTTCTCTACGCGATGAAGGCCAACCCCGCGCCGCCGATCATCGAAACACTCGGACGCCACGGCTTCGGGGTCGATGCGGTTTCGCCGGGCGAGATGCTGTGGGCGCTGCGACTGGGGATCGCCCCCGAGCGCATCCTGTTCTCGGCCAACATGATGACCGACGACGAGATGCATACGGCGCAGGCACACGGAGTCGTACTCAATATCGGCGAGTTGACGCGTCTCGAACGTTACGGACGTGCCTATCCCGGCAGCGAAGTGTGCGTTCGGCTCAACCCCAAGCACGGCGCCGGGCACCACGCACACGTCGTCACGGCGGGCGACCGGACCAAGTTTGGCATTCCCGTCGAGCAGATCGACGACACGCTCCGCATCGCGAGCGAGTACGACTTGAAAATCGTCGGCGTGCACCAGCACATCGGCAGCGGCATCTTGTCGTCGCAGCAGTTCGCCGACGCCATCGCGGTCACCCTCGCCGAAGCGCCACGCTTCACCGACGCACGCTGGGTCAACCTGGGCGGCGGGCTAGGCATCCCCTATCGTCCGGGCGAGGAAGAAATCGACGTCGACACGTTCCGCGCCGATGTCATCGCGCCGCTGTCGGACTACCAGCACGCACACCCGCATCTGAGTTTCCGGCTCGAACCGGGCCGCTTCCTGACTGCTCAGGCAGGCGTCCTGCTGGCCCGGGTCAATACCGTCAAAGAAGGCTCTCGCCGAACGTTCGCGGGGACGGATACCGGCATGGGCCAACTCGTCCGCCCGACGGTTTACGACGCCTACCACCACATCGCGAACCTGAGCAACCCCGACGGCGCGCTCCAACCCTACGACGTTACCGGCAACATCTGTGAGACCGGCGACGTGCTCGCACGCGAACGCGCGCTGCCGGACGTGCGCGAGGGCGACGTGCTAGCGGTCCTCGATGCCGGAGCCTACGGCATGAGCATGGCGAGCACGTACAACCTGCGTCCTCTCCCCGCCGAGGTCTGGCTCGGCGCGGACGACGTACCGCACGTGCTGCGCGCAAGAGAGAGCGATGAGGCCTTCGTCGAGCGCACCATGGCAGGCTATCGCCCCGTCGCTCAATAATCGGACTGGCGCTATTCCCTGATAGACTCCGTGTCGGATCGTTGCGTCGAAATCTCAGCGGACGGTTATGCGCAGTTCGGGCAACCCGTCGACCAGCGCGACCATCTCGTCGCCGGCCTGCACCTGGGCGACGCCCTCGGGCGTGCCGGTATAGATCAAGTCGCCGGGATAGAGCGTGAACAGGTGCGAGCAGTGAGCCACGAGAAACGGCACCGAGAATAGCATGTCCGACGTGCCACCGCTCTGCCGCTCCTCGCCGTTGACCGTGAGCCGCACCGTCGCATCCGACAGGTCCGGCGCGTCGGCCACCGATACCGCATCGCCCAGAGGCGCGAACGTGTCGAAGCCTTTGGCGGTCGACCAGGGCAGTCCTTTGGCTTTTGCCGCTGCCTGCACGTCGCGCGCCGTCATGTCGAGACCGACCGCATAGCCCGCCACGTAGTCCATCGCGTCGGCCTCCTCGATTTTGGTAGCTGTCTTTCCGATCACGACGACGAGTTCCACCTCGTGGTGCACGTCCGTTGACTGGGGCGGAATGACGACCGATTCGCCCGACGCGACCAGCGCGCTCGTCGGCTTCAAAAACACCACTGGTTCGGATGGCACCTCGTTGCCCAGCTCTCGCGCGTGCTTGGCGTAGTTGCGTCCGATGCAGACGAGTTTGGTGGGCGTGTAGGGGGTACCGGCGAGGTCGAAGGAAAACGGCATGAGCGCGTGGCGAGTGAGAGACGGTGCAAAATACCAGCGTCAGCGCCAAACCTAGTCGATGAACAGGTAGGGTTTCCACACCGGTTCGACGTGCCCGACGAAGTCGCGGATGAACATGACGTGCGACGGGCGAAACGGCGATCGGCGCAGCGGCATTTCAGCCTCGCCGGGTGTGCGATTCCCCTTGCGGCTGTTGCAACGCGAGCAGGCGGCGACCAAATTCTCCCACGTGTCCTTGCCGCCACGCGAGCGGGGAAAGACGTGGTCGATGGTGAGCGCGTCGCGGTTGCCACAGTACTGGCAGCGGTGCTCGTCGCGTCGAAGCACGTTTTTGCGCGTCAACATGATCTTGCGGTAGGGCACGCGCGCGTACTGGCGCAGGCGAACGACCGAAGGCAGCGGGATGGCGACGCGCTGCGAACGGACGAACGCGTCCTCCCTTGCGTGAATCAGGTCGCCCTTCTGCATCAGCACCAGCACGATGGCGCGTTCGACGCCGCACAGTCCAAGTGGACTGTAGTCCGCATTAAGCAGTAAGACCGGACGCGTCATCGTCGGCGACGGACGCTCGGCGATTTCGACGCCTAGGACGTGGGCTGACAGCGGATGGGGAACGTAGGTAGCGAAGAGGCTTCCGGGGTTTTCAGTGAACCGTTGAAGAAAGGTAGGACAGCGGGAACGCCTTTCCAATGCCCTAACCGTTCGATAATCCACGACCTGCGCGAACCGTCGCCCAGCGCCGGCGACCTCGCCCTACCCCACTGCGACCCGATCACCGACGTGGATTGTGCCCTCTCCGTCCGGCACCAGGTTCATCCCGAACACGACGCCATCGTCCGTTCTCGTCTGCGGTAGACGGGCCATGGTCCGCAGCGGCTCTTTGCCCCTATCGCCCGTCAACGGGTCGAGCGTGACGACGCTGCACCGCACGCAGGGCTTGACCGCGCGAAACGCTAGGTCGCCGATCACGACGCGCGACAGGTTCAACTCAGCAAATGCGTCCATCCCCCGCACGACCACGTTGGGTCGAAACCGCAGCATGTCGGCAGGCGCCCGAAGCTCGCTGTTAACGGCTGCCAGCGACGCTTCGTTAGTCAGCAACAGCGGATAGCCGTCGGCGAGGCTGACGCGGTCCGAATCTTTCGTACGGCGTGCGGGCTTGACGGGCCGAACAGCGTCGGCCTGCTGGTAGACCAGTCGCACCGGATAGCCGAGCCAACCGGACAGCCACTCGTCGGCAGCAGCGGCATGGCACACAGGCGATACCGTTTCCCACACGTCAGCGCTCAACGAGGCAGCATCCACTTGCGGATAGGCGACGTGCAGCGAGTCGGCACCGGGCGCGTGCAAGTGGATTCCGTCTTCGACGGGAACGGCGACGAACTGCGTCAGCCTCGGCTCTCCGCGTTGCGAGACGAAATCACCGTTGGCGTCGATCAGCATCCATCGGCGATCCCCGGCCAACCCACGCCGCTCGACGACGGCAGCACTCAGAGACTCTGCCTTGCCTCCTTCACCGGATAGCGGTAGAGCGCAGAAACAGTCGCGGACATCATCGGAGGGAGGGCGACGGCGCCTTCGTCCGGTAGAACCCGTCGCGCAGGCTGTCGGCGAGCATCTGGTTTTGCTCGAACAGGCCTTCGTAGAAGAAGAACGCCTC
>CAXBBB010000326.1:0-3901 GCA_963973615.1 uncultured Rhodothermales bacterium
GAGCACGAAAAGCGCCCAACTCCATGCCAGCCAGCGAGATCGGGTAGGAGCGAGCATCAGCGGGCGAGGTCGAGCGTACGCAGCGCTTCAATCAGTTCGAGTGCTGTAGCCGCCTCTGGGCGCATCTGGTCGTGCAGCGACTCGGCGGCTCGGCAGCCCAGGTGGACGGCGAGCGCGGCGGCGTGGGGAGCTGTAGAAGCAAGCAGAGCAGCAATCGCTCCGGCCAACGTGTCGCCCGATCCGGCCGTTGCCAAACTCGTCGGCGCAGACGGCGCGACCCAGCACGTGCCATCTATGTCAGCAATGACGGTCGGTGTGCCTTTGAGCACGAGCGTCGCGCCCAACTGCTTGTTCCACCTGCGCGCCTGGGCGATGCGGTCATCCGCCGGTTGTTCTCCCGTCAGCCGCTCAAATTCTCCAGCATGCGGGGTCAGCACGCGAAGTCCGGACGGGAGGCTGGCGAGGAAGTCGGTGTCGAGAGCGAACAGCGCGTCGGCGTCGATGACGAGCGGCACGTCTGCCTGGCGAATAAAGTCGCATACGAACTGCTGCGTCTCCTCGTGTCGACCCAGGCCCGGACCGATGACAACTGCGTTTGCGCGGTCGAGTACGTCGCCCAGTTCGGAGAGCGCGTCGGGCGATAGGTGGGTAGGCGAACCGGCTGCCGGTCGAACGACTTCTGCGACCAGATGCGTGCGCGCAGAAGCAGCGACGTTGGCGGGAACGACGCACGTCACGTAGCCCGCGCCAGTCGCTGCCGCGGCGAGCGACGATATAACGGGCGCTCCCTGATAGGCGTCCGATCCTCCGATGACGACGACCGACCCTGCCGTGAACTTGTGGGCGCCTCTCGTTCGGGATGGCAGAACGTCGCGTGCCCACTCGTCGCTCGTCTGAATCGCACTCGTGTCGTCGGCGTGGTTGAACAGGAACGCTTCGGGGACGCCGATAGGTAGCACGCGCGTCGTGCCTGTCCATAGTGGGCCTTCGCCCAGCACTAATCCGGGAGAGCGAGCGGCGAGTGTCAGTGTGTGGTCTGCGCGATAACAGGTGTCGTGCGCGCGCCCTGTCTGAGCATCTAACCCGGTCGGCACGTCGACCGCGATGCGGAGGGTATCGGTCTGGTTCGCCGCCCGAATCCACGTGTCGAACGGAGCGCGCGGCTCGCCTTTGGCGCCTGTTCCCAGCATGGCGTCGATGACGACTGAAGCGTCCTGCAAGTCGGGCGTATCGGCGTATTCGATGCGGACCTCGGCGCCAGGTAGCGTAGCGATGGATCGCAGCAGGTCCAACTGGTGACGCGTCGGGTCGGCGAGGTCGTGGTTTGGAACGAGCCACACGGTTACGGATCGACCGTTCGCTGCCAGCCAGCGAGCCGCGCCCAGGCCGTCGCCGCCGTTGTGTCCGGTCCCACAGAGCAGGTGGACGTTGCCGGTAGGGGCGAGGTCCGCAACCGCTTCGCCGATGCTCCGTGATGCGTGCTCCATCAGCAGCGACAGCGGCAGTCCCGCGTCGGCAGCGGCTTGATCAGCGGCGCGTAGAGCGTCGGGACTGAGCAGTACGTCGGCGGCGGTCAGCGAGGCGTGGGGCATGGTGGAATAGAGAGTGGTTCGGCTAAGTCGACCTGCCAGCGTGGGCGTGTTGTGGCGGTCACGCGGGGGAAGGCGAGTGGTTCGGGGGCAGCGTACGGAACGAGACTTCCCGGTGACCACAACCCATCTCCGTTCAAATCCCTCCATACTCGGAACCGATACGTGCCCTGGGGCAACCGCGTCAGCAGAAACGTGCGCTCCTGGCTGGCCACCGTTTGGCGACGCACCGGGCCGAGCGCTTCGACGATGAGTGGGCCGCATTCCGTCCGAGTCGAGTCTCTCGCGATCTGTCCAGCCAGATCTCCCAGCGCGTCCGGGCCGAGTGGACGAACGCGGAGTGTGTCCGCCGCCGTCGTCGAATCGGTAGGGGAAGGCAGCGGAAAGATCAGGTCGACGGGGTTCTGTGCGATGAAGCGGAGCGTGGCTCCTCGCGGCTCAAAGCCCACATCGCCCGGTGGCGTGCCTGAGGTGTCGACGACCTGTATCGTGGCGATTAGGCTGTCGCTCGGCGGTCGCGTGAAGCGGATGGAAACCGTGTCGCCGATGAGCGGGCGCAGTGGTGTGCGAGTCGAGGTGAGTAGGCGTGTGCCCAGCGTGTCTGCTCGCGTCGTGGTGCGCGCGGTCAGCGTGTCGGCGCGTCCGTTCAGGTCGAAGGCGAGAGAAAGGCGGCCATCGGTCTGAGGCTCGGCGAGTTCTAGGTCGACGAGGTCCGTGCTGTCGGCGGGGAGGTATGCGGCGAAGGCGAGCGCAGAGTTGGTCGAATCGGTCAGCGCCCACGTTTCGGTCGAGGGCAGGCGCGTGATGAATCCGTCGAGGCGCAAATGGAGCAGGCGGTGGTTGATCGCACGCAGTCCACGTGCTCGCTGCGTTTTGCGCTCGAACGCCCACCAGACGTACGACTCGGCTTGCACGCTGTCTGCGGCAGAGCGGGGAAGCAGATTTGGCGCGGGCGGAACGGCCTGCACCTCGGTCCGAGTGAGCCGACCATCGTCATCGGCGTCGTCACCCGCCACGACGAAGAGCGGCGTCTGCGCCAGATAGTTCAGCCGGAAAACGCCGTCGCCGTCGGTTTCGGTATGGTAGAGCGGACGCCACTCGCTGATAGGTCGTGTGTTGGACGCATCGGTGTCGGCGAAGGCGAAAACGTCCATCGCGGACAGCGGCGCTCCATCGGTCGAACTGCGGACGATGCCGGTCAACTCGCCGTCGTCGATCTGGTCGCCCGTCGAGAAGGCGAGTTGGATGGGGCTCGTCAGTGCGACACTCCGAGCATCGCGCAGCGCCGTCCCAAGCGTGACGATATAGGTCGTATTGGGGCGCAGTTCGCCCAGGTCGATGCGCAACCGCTTGCCCTGCGCCTCGACAACTGGAGGACGCTCTGGCGAAGGCGTGATCGTAACGGCTTCTCGCGCGGCTCGTGCGTCGAGCGCCTCGTTAAACGTAACCTCTACAACCGGATCAGCCACCCGCACACTGCCGGTTTCGGGTGTCGACGACACGAGGACAGGCGGCGTCGTGTCGGGGGGGCCGCCGGTCGGAGCGACTGGATTAGCGCAACCGGACGCAAGCATCCACGCCAAAAGAACGAACACCGCACGCATCACGACCGAACGCTGAACAGGAGTAAAATGCCCACCACGACGGCTCCACCCGCGATCAGCGGCTCTGACCAGCGGCGCAGACGCGACGGAGCTGGGCGAGTGGCGACGGTCTCGGCGATCAACGGATCTTCTAAGCTTGCGATGATGCGGCGGTCGATGCGGTCGGTGGCGGTGCGGCGGCAGGCATCGACGTAGGCGATGCTTCCGTCTGCGCGGGTCCACCGTACGTCGGCGGCGAGCGTGGCGATGCGGTCGAGTTGGCGTCCGCGCCCGGCGAGGTCGATGCGTCCGGTCCATCCGCCGAGTTCGAGTTGCGAAGCCGTAGCAGCGTTGGGCGAGTCAGCCGTCCAGATCGTCGCTCCGGCCGCCAGCAGATCGCGGCGAATGGCGTCGACCACAAACGAGGGCACGCCTTGGGCAGAAATCAGGATCGAGCCGCCCAGGTCTGGAGGCAAGCAGTCCAACGTCAGGCGTTCGAGTACCACGCGATTCGTCGGGGTGTCTACAGGCTGAGCGGCCGTCGGCGCGGCGATCAGGAGAAACGCGAGGGATATGAGGCGTACCATGTGGCTAAACTACCGCACTCCGACTTCCCAAATGCTCGATTCCACACTTACGCACGCCGATCGCAAGCGCTACGCTGCTCTCCACCGTGCCAAAGGACGCCGGGGCGAGGGCGCGTTTCTGCTCGAAGGTACCCGCAGCCTC
>CAXBBB010000327.1:0-3900 GCA_963973615.1 uncultured Rhodothermales bacterium
GCCCAGTGGGCGAGAACGTGGACGCGGACGCCCTCGCGAGCCTTCGCCGCCAGGTGCTCCGCGAACTGGCGGCCGACGGTGCCGGACCAGTAGACGTACGTCTCGAACGTGATGGACTGACGCGCGCTGTCGATTGCCGCGAGCATCGAGGGGAAGATCTCGTCGCCGTTGTTGAGCGCCTCGACCGTGTTACCGTCGATGATGGCGGGCCCGAGGAGGGCGCCCATCTCGCGGCGAAACTGCGGGTCGTCGATCGCGACCGTCGTCTGGATCACCGTCTTGATCCGCTGCTCGCCCTGGGTCAGGTTGAGCACGAGCAAAACCAGGACAGCGGTGGCCAGGACGGCGCCGACGATGATCCAGGCGAGGCGTTTGGTCGAGCGGTTGGCGGGCATCACCTTGGAACAGACGTAACGCGGCCCTCGGTTCCGCACGAAGCCCTGATAGCCGCCTCCGGCGATGCGATCCACCCGGCGGCTTCTCGCCAGTTCGAGGACGCGGGCGGCGGGATCGACCCGAAGATGGTGGCGACGAGGCCTCATTCGAGCAGAATCGCGCTTACCCCCTGACTCTGCTTAAAAACAACAGCTGTGGGCAGGCCGCGCCCGAGTCACAGGCGGTGCCAGGCTTGCTTGAGGCCGAGGATGTGGACACCACCAATCGCGAGGCAAATGGCTGAGCTCACGATCCAGAAGGTGGTGCTGTTGCCCGGGAAGTGCGTCATGAGAGGCACAAAGGCAATTCCGCGCAGGAGGTAGACGCCAGCAATGCCGCAGAGCGCCAAACGAGTGAACGGGAGCTTGCGCAAGACGCCCGCGCCTGAGAATGCGTAGAGAGACCACACGAGCAGGACGGTGGCAATGAGCGAAGTGACCACCGTCGGGTACCAGTGCCCGGACAAGGCCATCTGCGCCATTTGCTCTCCGGCACCGAGGGTGCGATACCACGACGCGCCGAAGGCGATACAGCCGAGATGCAGAAGGGCGGCGAGGGCGCTCGAGGTGCCGCCGGCAATCAAGAACAGGTTTGAGGAACTGTCCATAGTTCTTCGTGCGGCCCAACCAGTGAACGAGCAGAAAGAACTACTATACCGACCGGCCCATCCCTCTGTCTTCGTCCGGCTTGCCGAGCGACTCGCGCATCTGCGTGTCCGCCTGGATGTTGCGGAGGTTGTAGTAGTCCATCACGCCCAGGTTGCCGCTGCGGAAGGCGTCGGCGATGGCTTTCGGAATCTGGGCTTCGGCGGCGACCAGGTTGGCGCGCTCTTCCTGCTCCTGAGCGACAGCTGTGGCGCGGCGCTCTTCGGCTTTGGCCCGTGCGACGTGCAGGTCGGCTTCGGCCTGATCGGTCTGGAGCTTGGCGCCGATGTTCTCGCCCACGTCCACGTCGGCGATGTCGATCGACAGGATTTCGAACGCCGTCCCGCTATCGAGTCCTTTGGCCAAAACGGTTTTGGAGATCGCGTCAGGGTTTTCGAGGACGGCGGCGTGCGATTGGGCCGAGCCGATCGTCGAGACGATGCCCTCGCCGACGCGCGCGATGATCGTGTCCTCGCCTGCACCACCGACGAGCCGCTTGATGTTGGCCCGAACCGTCACGCGTGCGATGGCGCGCAACTGAATGCCGTCTTTGGCGATGGCCGAGATCGGCGGCGTTTCGATCACGCGCGGGTTGACCGACACCTGGACGGCTTCGAGCACGTCGCGACCGGCGAGGTCGATGGCCGTCGCCTGATCAAACGGCAGGTCGATGCGCGCCTTGTCCGCTGAAACCAGGGCGTTGACGACGCGACGCACGTTGCCTCCGGCCAGGTGGTGCGTTTCGAGTTGGTTCGGCGTGACGGGGATGCCCGCCTTGTGCGCGATGATGAGCGGTCGCACGATGGAAACCGGCGACACGCCACGCAACCGCATCCCGATCAGTGTCGAAATCGGCACGCGGACGCCGCTCGTCGTCGCCTCGATCCACAGCCGGATCGGCACGAAGTAGAACAGCACGAAGATGCCGACGATGACGGCTGCGACGATGAACACGCCAGCGGTGGCACCAAAGATTTCCATGAGAGCGGAGGTAGAGAGTGAGGGGACGAGGCTGAGGTTGGGTCGTGCGATTTCTACACCGTCCTCCTGATACTAAATCCGAGGGGTGACGGTGCGCGTATCTCTAACACTCCGTCGTTCCCGCGCGGGAATCCACTACCACCATAAGCGTCGCGTCGATAGCGCGGTACTCAGACGTGAGAGGTAATTGTGGGTCCCTGCCTGTGCAGAGACGACGGCGAGATAACGAATGAACTTTGATCCTTCGACAGACTGCAGGATGACGAGAAAAAGAACGAAAAGGGAGTTTGGGGTGACGTTAGCGGCCGTCTTCAGCGGGACGCAAGTAGTCGCCGCTCTGTCCGCCGGTCTTGGCGAGCAAGCGGATGTCCGAGATGGCGATTTCCTTATTGATCGACTTGCACATGTCGTAGACCGTCAGCGAGGCGACCGAAACGGCGGTCAGCGCCTCCATCTCGACCCCAGTTTCGCCAACTGTTTTGACGAAGGCACGCACGTCGACCGCGTTTCCGACCTCGTCGAGTTCGAGCGTCACCTCGACGCCTTTCACTTGGACGTCGTGGCACAGCGGGATCAGCCGACTCGTCTGCTTGGCACCCAGGATGCCCGCGATCTGAGCAACCGAAAACACGTCTCCTTTTCGAACGCTGCCTTCGGCGATCAGCCGCGCGGCTTCGGCTCCGACTTGCACGCGTCCGGCAGCGACGGCGGTACGGGTCGCGCTTCCCTTTTCGGCAACGTCGACGAGACGCGCGCCGCCCTCGGACGACAGGTGGGTAAACAGTGTATCGGTCATGGCGAGCGGAGAGAATTCGGTTCAAGATAGGGCGCATCGCCCTGCTCGTCTGAGGCGTTTCGTAGGGCCGCGCGGCTATCTTGCGCGCTCACTCCCGCCCCCCTCTTTTCTTCGCGACATGCGCATTCTCGTCACTGGCGGCGCCGGATTCATCGGCTCCCACATCGCCGACGCCCACTTCCACGAGGTCGATATCCGAAGCGAGCAGGCCGCCGATCTGATCCGCTCTCATCGCCCTGACGTGATCGTTCACCACGCGGCGCAGATGGACGTGCGCAAGAGTGTCGCCGATCCACGCTTCGACGCCAGTGTCAACGTCGACGGGTTTCTCAACCTGATGGAGGCCGGACGCGAGAGCGGGTTGCAGAAGGTCGTCTTCGCATCGACGGGCGGCGCTATCTACGGCGAGCCGGAGTATGTACCGCAAGACGAATCACACCCGCTCCAGCCGCTGTCGCCGTATGGCATCACCAAGCTCGTGACGGAGAAGTACCTCTACTTCTACCAGCAGACGCACGGCATTCAATACGCCGCGCTGCGCTACGGCAACATCTACGGACCGCGTCAGAGTCCCCACGGAGAGGCGGGCGTGATCGCGATTTTTGCCGAGAAGATGCTCGACCACCAGCAGCCCGTCGTCAACGGCGACGGCTTGCAGACGCGTGACTACGTGTTCGTCGGCGATGTCGTGCAGGCTAACCTCGCCGCACTCGACCATGAGGAGAGCGGCATTTTCAATGTCGGAACGGGCGTCGAAACCGACGTGGTGACGCTCTTCCGCACCATCAACGAGTACACGGGCGGCCATACCGAAGAGCAGCATGTCGCTGCCAAGCCTGGCGAGCAGATGCGCAGCGTCTTGAGCTACGCGCACACGCAACAGGCGCTGGGATGGGAGCCGCAGGTGTCCATCGCCGACGGTCTACGCACCACCGTCGACTGGTTCAAGGCGCAGCGCGGATGACGACGTGAATGGAGACCTGGCAGGTCGCCCACGACCTGCCAGGTCCGCGTTGGATACCATTGCCGCCTCGTACCTTTCGG
>CAXBBB010000328.1:0-3885 GCA_963973615.1 uncultured Rhodothermales bacterium
GTGAAAAGACGATGCCGCGATGCTGCGCCAGATCGCCGCCGCCGCCTCGCGCATCCAGCCGACCGAGCACCGCTTGGCCCTACGCGAAGAAGCCGGACTGACCGTCATCGACGACGCGTTCAACTCCAACCCCGTCGGCGCCCGCAACGCCGTCGAAATCTTAGGGCAGATGGACGGCACACGCGTCATCGTGACGCCCGGTATGGTAGAACTCGGCGACCGCCAGTACGACGAGAACAAGACGTTCGGCACGCACATCGCCCAACACGCCGACTTGGCCGTTCTCGTCGGCAAGGAGCAGACGCGCCCGATCCAGGACGGCTTGCGCGAAGCCGGTTACCCCGACAATCAGATCGCCATCGTCAACACCCTGTTCGAAGCCCGCGACGTCGTCCGCGCCCGCACCAAGCCCGGCGACACGGTCCTCTACGAAAACGACCTGCCCGACCAGTACAACGGCTGAGATGATTTGAGCTACGCTCCCACCGGCGCCAATCGCCCGGCGAGGAGGTAGAGGACGGCCATGCGCACGGCGACGCCGTTGGTGACCTGGTCGAGAATGACCGCGTTGGAGCTGTCGGCGACTTCGCTGCTCAACTCGACGCCTCGGTTGATCGGTCCGGGATGCAGGATGCGCAGGTCGGGATAGCGGTCCAGATGCTCGGGCCGCAGGCCGAACTGCTGATGATACTCGCGCAGGCTGGGAAAAAGGCCCGCCCCTTGGCGTTCGAGTTGCAGGCGCAGCGCCATCGCCACGTCGCAGCCGTCGAGCGCTTCGTCGAGGCGGTGCGTGACCCGGACGCCCATCTCTTCGACGCCGCGCGGCAGCATCGTCGGCGGGCCGCAGAGGGTGACGTTGGCGCCCAGAGCGTTCAAGCCGTAGATGTTCGAGCGGGCTACGCGGCTGTGCGTGATGTCGCCGATGATCGAGACGTTTAGGCCGTCGAAGCCTTTGGTCACGCCCGACATCGTGAGCAGGTCGAGCAGCGCCTGGGTCGGATGCTCGTGCGCCCCGTCGCCCGCGTTGACGACGACGGCGTCGATGCAGCGTGTGAGGTAGTGGGCTGCTCCGGGCGAGGCGTGGCGGATCACGGCCACGTCGGTCTTCATCGCTTCCAGGTTGCGCGCGGTGTCTTTGAGCGTCTCGCCCTTGCTAACCGACGAGCCGGACGCGCTGAAGTTGACGACATCGGCGGACAGACGTTTTTCGGCCAGTTCGAACGAGATGCGCGTGCGCGTGCTGCTCTCGAAAAAGAGGTTGACGACCGTCACGCCTCTCAGCGTCGGCACCTTCTTGATCGGGCGCTCCAAGACGGCTCGAAACTCGCGCGCCGTGTCCAAGATCAGCCGGATCTCGTCAGCGCCGTAGTCGGCCAGCCCGAGCAGGTGTCGGTGTCGCAGTTGGGAAAGTGGCTCGCTCATTGATCATCAGGCGTTACGTCGACCAGCCAGACGCCTTCGCGCTCGTCGACATCGGACAAACGGACACGTACTTCCTGGCCCGTTAGCGTCGGCACCTCCATGCCTACGAAGTCGGGCGCGACGGGCAACTCGCGCAGTCCCCTGTCGACGACACACAAGAAGCGGACGCTCGCCGGTCGGCCCATGTCGAGCAGGGCGTCCAGAGCGGCGCGCGCGCTGCGGCCGGTGTAGAGCACGTCGTCGCACAGCACCAGGTGGCGGCCCGTGATGTCGAACGGGATGTCGGTGCGGCGAACGGTCAGCGAGCGCGAGCGCATTCGCACGTCGTCGCGGTACATCGTCGTATCGAGGATGCCGACCGGTACGTCGAGGTCTTCGAGCGCTTTAACGCGGGCCGCGATCCGCTGGGCGATGGGCACGCCGCGC
Organism: uncultured Rhodothermales bacterium; assembly: GCA_963973615.1. Classification (GTDB taxonomy): domain Bacteria; phylum Bacteroidota; class Rhodothermia; order Rhodothermales; family BA12; genus CAXBBB01. Next base: position 1,849 of record CAXBBB010000328.1, read on the forward strand.
ACCTGCAAGCCGATCAGCGCGAGCGGCGGGTGAGACGCATCATCTGGGCGGGCGGCGATCACCTCGGCGATCTGCCGCGCCATGCGGTCGAGCGTGCGGGCCAGATCGGCCTCAGTCATCAGGTGCGCCGTAACGCGGTCGGCCATTGGTGCAGGCGTGGGTGAGGGAGCAAACTACGAACCGTCGGTCAGCCGCCGCAGCACGAGGACATCATCGCGCAGGCGAGTTAAGACGATGTTGACCGCCAAACGAGCACGTTGATATATGCGAGCGAACAGACGAGAAGCGCAATGGCAAAGCCGTCATTACCTAGCCACTCGATGTCTCGGCGCACCACGGTCATCCCCGTCGACATCACAATCAGCGACATGCTCAACACGCTCCATCGGAGTGAGGGCTCACGACTTTTCTCATCGGCGACCGTGGAGGGATCGGAAGTACGTTCAAGCATGAGCCTTTGTGTTTGATTTCAAATCCAAGCCGCCGGACCGGTGGCGTGCGCGTCCGGTAGATCGGGAGGAGTTGGTCGATTCGTTTCGGAGTCTCTGCCGATGATCAGTTGGCGGCAGCTTTGAGGTGAAACAGCGGAATCTCAACGCTGAACCGGGCGCCGTTGGCGTATTCCATCAGGTAAGTGCCACGCATCGTACCCTCCGGTGCACGCAGGATGACGTAGCTGTCGTACTCGTGAACCTCGCCGGGTGCAAGAATCGGCTGTTGTCCGATGACGCCTTCGCCTTCGACCTCTTGCGCCTTACCGTCGCGGTCGCGGATGTACCAGTGGCGGCGCGTGAGTTGCACCTCTTCCAATCCCGCATTCTCGATCCGCACCTGATAGGCGAACACGAACTTGCGCGCCATCCAGTCCGACTGGGCGTCGAGGTAGACCGGGCGGACCGTAACGGCGATGTCCTGCGTGGTGGCGGTGTAGGGAATCATGAGCGTAGGTGTGACCCGGTTCGGTGGACAGTGTAGGGATTGGCGTCGAGTACAAATGCCGCACGCGATTAGAGGAAAGCCACCATGCAGCACAGGATCCAAGGCAAACCATTAGAAGTCGCGCGCTTCACGTTCGACCGTTGCGCTCAGAACTCATCTCCGGTTCCTAGCCGATGGGCAAGTCCCTCGGCGATCCGCGCATGCCCTCGGGCCGACAGATGGATGCCGTCGTCGTAGCGAAACAGGTCGACAGGATCGGCACCGGCTAGCCACGACGAGGCGTCGACTACGGAGATATCTTCAGCAGCCAACGCTTCTATGAGCGGCGCTATACGAGAGGACCACTCGGCATCGGTGAGCGCGTCGCGGTACGGCATCACGACCACATCGAACGCGGCGCCGGATGCGGTGGCGGACTGAGCGACGCCTGCGATGCGAGAACGTGCGTCGGCGATCAGCGACGAGTCGGCGTAGAGGGCGATGTCGTGATCGTAATAGACACGTGGGCGGTCGAGGAGAGCGGCCTTGAGTACCTGATACGTGCGGACGTGGCGCAGCACGAAGCCATGCAACGGGCCGACCAATCCGCGCATGCCCGCCGGAGCATCCGCGTTCGAGGTAGGCGGATACAAGTCGTTCAGGCACCACACTAGCACGACGCGGTCAACACCGCCCCGCGCCAGCCGAGCCTGCGCAGTCGGGACGTAATCGCGGACCCCCAGCCCGATCAGAGCGGTGTTCTGCACCAGAGCGCGTTTGGCGAGCCGTCCGGCAAACGTCGAGTCGGGATCGACGCCCGTCCCCATCGTGACCGAGTCGCCCAGGAAAAGCCACGTCGGAGCATCCGTCGGTGGGGCTGAGGAATACCGCCACGTGTGATCGCTCGTCGAGGTGAACCACGCGCCTGCACTCTCGCCTCGGGCATTGGCTGTGATGCCGGGCGTCGCGCCGTAGACGCTGTCGGCGACGAGCGCGCGGCCCGGGATCGTGACCTGCCCGCCCTCGTCGTCCTGCCCGGTCACGGTCGTGCTCTCGTTGATCCGGTCGACGAACGAGAACGCGCGGAGGGCCGCCAGCTCATCGGCGGTGGCGGGGTAG
>CAXBBB010000329.1:0-3878 GCA_963973615.1 uncultured Rhodothermales bacterium
TCCTCTCGGGCGCGCATCTTGGCTTTCTCATCGGGCGTGGCGTCGTCGTATCCCAGCAAGTGGAGGAGGCCATGCACGGCGTACCGTGCGGCTTCCTCTTCGTACGAGGAGTCGAACTCGGCGCAGCGCTCGTGGGCGGTGTCGAGATCCACATAGACTTCACCGTCTACTTCGTTCTCGGTTCCTTCACTCATGGAAAAAGACAAGACGTCCGTTTCGTAATCGTGCGATAGGTACTCGCGGTTGAGATCGTGGACGGTCGCGTGGTCCGACGGCACGATGCTCAGCGCTTGGAGCGTCCCCCCTTCGCCTTCGATGACCCGCAGCAGCAACGTGCGCAGGTGCTCTACGTCAATCGTCCGCGTGGGGTGATCGACCGTGATGTCGATGCGCTCGGCCTCCACGTTAGCCCAGATCGTTGAACAGCGTCTCGGTCATCGACAAAGCGACGCTGCTCATGACGAGTTCGGGCGGCAGGCTCGTAAAATCGGTCGACAGCAGGCGCTCATCGACGTGGGCGTAGAGCGAACAGCCGGCTTCGCGTTCGACGACCAATCCGCTCGTGGCGCCTTCGCGTCGGGCGAAAAAGATCACTTCGCCCAGTTCCTGGGATGCGATGAAGCCCGTGCAGCCTTGCACCTGCAGGAACGAGGACGGTCCATAGACCGAAACCAGGTTGGGCGGAAGTGCCGCGAGGTTTTCGGGCAACTCGAGAGCCGTCCGGATTTCGAGCGACAATGACCGTCCCGAACGCGCGTCGCTCAGTTCGAGGCGGTGCAGCGGTCCTTCCGTTTTGACCGAAACGCCCAATACGTCGGCGATGCGCGAGAGGTCGTCGGGCGAGAAATCGAAGGGCATGAGCGGCGGTCGTCGGTGAGCGGCAAGTTAGGTCCGCCGCTTGCCGATCGCAACGAACGCGACGGGTCAGGCGCTCAGTTGCTGGCCAATGTCCTGCTTCGGCATTGCGGTAGGAAGGGCATCCGACGAGGCGCCTTCGTAGTGTGGGGGATGAAAGCGTTCGGTCGGATCGTCGTTCTCCTCGACATCGGGAGCTGGAGCGAGCGAGATGACCTCGCGGGCGTGGATGCCCTTGGGGCCATCGCCCATCTCAAACTCGACGGTTTCGCCGGGGGTGAGCGTGCGAAAGCGCGCCTCGGTCTGAACCGAGGTATAGTGAACGAAGATGTCGGCTTCGCCGTCGGGGTGTTCGAGAAAGCCGTAGCCTTTCTTGGCGTCGAACCACTTGACCGTTGTTACGAGCTTCATGATGGTTCCGGTAGGTACTAGAAGTGAGCGCCTACCCGACCGGGCAACTAACGGCGTATCCACACAAGGCGGAGCAGGAATGTAACACGCTTGTCAGCGCGCGTCAACTGGTCTGCCCAGCAAATGGAACCAAATGTAACCGTTCGCGGCTCGCCATCAGTTTGTCTCGTCGGTTTCCTCTGCGCCAGCGGGAGCAGTCAAACCCAGGTACTGTTGGGCGAGTGGCATCTGGGTACGCATCTCCTCGACGGAAGCCGCAAAGGACGGATCTCCTGTGAGTTCGGCCATGCGCTCGGATAGCGCAGCTGCCTCCTCAAACGCCCGAGCACCGACGTAGTGCAGTTGGATCGCTTGCGCTACCCGGAGCGAAAACTCGAACTCATCCGGCGAGCCGGTCCGATCTGCTTCCAACTGCTGCATCGCCACATCTTCGCCGAGCTTGAGAACCGCAATGGCGCGATCGTACGCGCGTGCGGCGATGTACGTCCGAGCCAGATTCGTGAACGAACGGAAATCAGCGGGGATCGTCTCGAACGGCACCTTCTCGATCACGAAATCGATCAAGTCGCGCGCCTCGTCATGTCGACCTTCGTCGACGAGCGCTAGAGCCGCATGCGAGAAGATCGACCGATAGTTGTCGACCATACCGCGGATGTTGTCGTCGAAGTACACGTCGGGATCGTCCAACCCTCGGAAGCGGAAGTTCTTCAGGTTGCGGATCGTGATGTCTGGGACGACGCGTCCGATGGGGTCGTTGTGCCGGATCGGGACGATGCGGTTGGCCTGGCCTTCTAGCTGAAAGAACGGCTGCAAGTCGAGCATACCCGACGGCGCGACGGTGACTGCGAAGTAGAACGGACGCTGCCAGCCTTGCTCGGCATTGGTGCGGAGCATGTCGTAGATCACGATGTCGTTGGGTCCGATGTAGCTCTGCGTCGGGCTGAACGGGCGCCCTTTCCACTCCCACTGCATCGGGCTGACGAACTGCGCGCCACTCGGATTCAGAGCACCCGGGAGGCTTGCATTCATCTCACTCGACTGCATCAGCAGCGCCGAGTCGACGGGCAGCGCGACCTGTCGCGGCTCCCATGCCATAGCCGTGACCCCTTCGACCTCGGCGTCCGTCATCGACATCGGAATCGGTGCAGAATCGCGGGACGACTGGTTCTTCAGTTGCTTGATATACCACGGCGTCTGGAGCAGCGACAGGTTCGCCACACGCACGTCGCGCCGCACGCCTTCGACTTCCTGCGCGTACCACAGCGGAAACGTGTCGTTGTCGCCGTTGGTGAACAGGACCGCGTCCTCGGCGACGCTATTCAGCATGTTGTAGGCATAGTCCGGCGCCACGTAGCGACCGCTGCGGTCGTGGTCGGCGAAGTTGACGGCCAGCATCAAGACCGGAACGGCGGCGAAGGCGACGGCAGATACGCCCAACGCGGCCGGGATCTTGGCACGCGCCTCTTGGACGAGTTGCGCCGCGAGTTCGGCGAGACCGGCGCCTCCGATCCCGATCCACAACGCAAACGCGAAGAACGACGCTACGTATGAGTAGTCGCGTTCACGCGGTTGGAGTGGCGTCTGGTTCAGGTACAGGATGATGCCAATTCCTGTGATGAAGAAGAGTATGAAGACCGCAAACGCCCGCCTGGGATCGCGGAGCGCGTGGTAGATCATACCGAACAATCCCAAGAGCAGCGGCAACGCGAAGTATCCGTTGTGGCTCGACTTCTCACTCGGCGTCTGAAACACGACTTTACGCCCGCCGATGTTGTCGTCGATGGCCGCAAAGCCTGTGATGGCCGGAGCGCCCTGTTCGTCGGAATCCTTGCCCATGAAATTCCACAGGAAATAGCGCCAGTACATATAGTTGACCTGGTAGCCGACGAAAAACTCCATATCCGAGTCGTACTGCGCATAGACCTGCTGGTGAGACGGCTCAGGCGAATAGCGGCGCGGGAATGTCTTCTCGCGACGGCTCAGGGTCCCTGTGCTGTTGTCGTACGACGGCCCTTTCAGAAGCGGCGTGCTGCCGTACTGCTCGCGCTTGAGATAGCTGACGATGGCTTCGGACGTTTCGGGGTCGTTCTCGTCGATCGGCGGGTTGGCGGCACTGCGAATGAAGATGACACCGTAGGTCGAGTAGCCGATCAGGACCGCCATCACCGACAGCATCACGAGGTTGAAGACCGGCATCCCCTGCTTCTGCGACCACCACACGCCGACACCTACCAGCGCGATGACGAACAGCATGAACGCGAACGGCGCGCCCACGGCACCTGCAATGGTCGGCAGCGTCTGAATCATCCCGGGGTAGATCGATAGGAAGACAATGCTTCCCACGATAGCCGTCAGCCCAAGACCGATCACGCGCTTCTTGGTCGACCACGACGGCTTCTCGTACTCGGTATAGAAAAAGATCAGCGCGACGAAGAAGACGGCCAACAGGTTGAGCAGGTGCATCCCGATGGCGAGCCCGAACATGTACGCGATCAGAACCAGGTAACGGTTGGCCTGCAAGCCGAACGGATCACTCCCACCCCTAGCCAGCGTCGCTTCTTCTGCCTTAGCGATCTCACTCCACCGCAGGATGAGCCAGACGACCAGAGCAG